>CALLVX010000029.1 GCA_938010765.1 uncultured Flavobacteriaceae bacterium
GCGAAAGGCGGAGGAAGTGGTTCGCTCACTTTTGGGCATAAAAAAAAGGCAAGCTACCTACATCGCACCGCTCAACCATATACCCTTGCTGCGTTCCCACCCTGGGGGATTCTACAGGAGCTGGTCGTGTAGGACTTGCCAGCTGCAAATATACAATCTTTTAAAGCTTATTTTAAAATTTAATTGATGGAATTTAATAGGCCTTACTCCTAACCGAATCCTAAAATAGCACCGGTAAAACCTAGTCGTTATGTTAAAAAGCTGATTATCAATTATCGCAGACAAGTCTGCTACTCAAAGAATGTATAAAAAAGAATTCGCCAGCCTCCTGCGTTGTTTTATATTCTTGAAATTATAGACTAACTTGCCCGCTCAATACCCAATACGCATTTGGTAGCGGAACAATTATCGAAAATAAAAATAGTACAATAGCATGAATATCTTAAAACAACTCGCCCTTATAGTGGCTTCACTTGCCCTACTGAACTGCGGGGATATGAATCGAAAAAAGGCCAAATTGTTCGATATAAAAATAGATAGTAAAGTCGTACACCAAAATGAACAAATTGCGGTATCGATCAAAAACCCTGACAATAAAAGTATTTCGAAAGTAAGCTACTCCATAGACGGGAAAGAAGTTCCTTTTTCGGATGGTAAAATTACGTTGGATATACCCCAGCTAGGCAACAAAATATTACAGGCCGAGGTGTCGTATGATGATACCTCGGCAATGACAACCACGGCAATTCGAGTGTTGGCCCCTGCAGCCCCAGAAGTATACACTTATGAGATTGTAAATGAATATCCACACGATAACAGGGCCTATACACAAGGGCTTGAATTTCATGATGGGGTACTCTATGAAAGTACGGGCAAAAAAGACCGGTCATCCCTGCGCAAAACCAATTTTGAAACAGGCGAGGTATTGCAGCAGGTAGATATGGATGGTACAGTGTTTGGGGAGGGAATTACTATTTACAATGAAAAAATATTCATGCTTACCTGGCAAAGCAGAACGGGGTTTATTTACAATTTAAGTGACCTAAGTAAATTGGATAATTTTCAATACGGCGAAAGTGTTCAAGGTTGGGGCCTTACCAACGACGGAACGCGGTTGATCAAGAGCGATGGCACCGAAAAAATTTGGTTTTTGAACCCGAAAACCTTGATCGAGGAAGGGTTTATACAAACGGTGACCAACAAATCGGTTTTTAACAGGGCCAATGAGCTCGAATATGTAAATGGTAAAATCTATGCCAATGTATATCAAAAACCTAGTGTGATGATTATAAATGCCACCAGTGGAGCCATCGAGGGCGTGGTGAATTTTGGCGGACTCGATAAAAAAGTGACCAAACATGAAGGATGGAGTGCTACTGAGAACGTGCTTAATGGCATTGCCTATCATCCAGAACGTAAGACGTTTTTTGTTACAGGAAAAGACTGGGACAAAATGTTCGAAGTGAACATTATTAAAAAGTAGTAATGGCCAATTTTGAAAAGCAGCTTGTCGTTAAAGCATCTGATATAGATAACCTTGACCATGTTAACAACGTTCGCTATGTACAATGGATCCAGGATATTTCGAAAGAACATTGGCAAAGCTTGGCGCCCGAAGATCTACAAAAACAAGTAGCTTGGGTAGTAATGCACCATGACATTACCTATAAAAGTTCCGCTAAGCTCAATGATGTGATCACACTAAAAACGTATATCGATAGTAGTAGAGGTGCCACCTCGATTCGAATTGTAGAAATTTATAACGATAAAACAAAAACCCTCTTGGTGCGTTCAATTACTGACTGGTGTTTGTTAAACGCCACTACTTTTAGGCCGATCCGGATTTCGAGCGAAATCGTACAAATTTTCCAAACGGTCTAAGGTGCATATATTACAGAAAAAGAGACAGCTAAACATGGGGATTAAATTACCATCTTATTGCTATACCCTATTGATTGCCAGTTTTTTGGTACTTTGGAGTTCCTGTAGAAAAGATTTTGAATTTGAACCCGCTATAGGAAACCTAGCCTTTTCGAAAGACACCGTTTTTCTCGATACAATTTTTTCGAATATTGGTAGTAGTACCTACGCTCTAAAAGTATACAATACGACCAGTGATGATATAGCGATCCCAAACATACGCTTGCGCGAAGGCACCACCAGCGGATATCGTTTAAATGTAGATGGCGCTGCCGGAAAAGAGTTTTCGAACGTAGAACTGCTCGCCAAAGACAGCCTCTTTATATTTGTTGAGACGACGGTTGATATTACTGCTCTCGGAGATACCTCTTTTTTATATACCGATGCCATACAGTTTAATAACGGAGACAATCTGCAAGAGGTGCAATTAGTGACCTTGGTACAAGATGCAATTTTTATATTTCCACCGACCAATTCGAATGGCGTCAAAGAGACCTTGTTATTAGGACTTGATGCCGACGGAGCGGAAATACGGGTCGAAGGCATCACCCTAGAAAACGACCAGCTTAATTTTACCAGTGAAAAACCATATGTGATTTACGGCTATGCGGCAGTTCCCGAAAACGCCACGCTTACGATGCAACCCGGAACCCGGGTATATTTTCATGAAAATTCGGGTATTTGGGTACAAGAAGGTGCTAGCCTATCGGTAAACGGAGCACTTAGCGAAGACCCGTTAGTCATGGAAAAAGAAGTCATCTTTGAAGGAGACCGTCTAGAACCTGAATTTAACGATGTTCCGGGGCAATGGGGTACCATATGGTTAGCAGAAGGCAGTGTAAACAATCAAATAAACCATCTTACCATAAAGAATGCGGCCATAGGCATGTTGGTAGAAGGCACCCCCAATGTAGAGACTCCTACCCTGCTGTTGACCAATTCTCAAATTCACAACTCGGCCAGCGTAAACCTATGGGCAAGAACAGCCGCCGTGAAAGGTGAAAACCTTGTTTTTGGGAACGCTGGGGCCGTTTCGCTGTATTGCAACCTTGGTGGTGACTATTCATTTACCCATACGACGATTGCCAACTACTGGTCAAAAAGTTTCCGAAGTGGCGAAGCATTGCGAATCGATAATGTGGTCGATTTTCAAAATGGTCAAATACGTACCGGCGACCTTACCAAGGCAAACTTTACCAATTCTATAATAGACGGGAACAGCTTTGCAGAATTAGCATTAATCAGCAATGATAGTAACGACTTTAATTTTTCGTTCACCAATTGTCTTATTCAATTTAATGATACTTCCGGAGCACTAGATGACAATCCCCTCTATGATTTTGAAAACGGTACTATGTACGATGCCGTTTTTCTGAATGAGGCTACCGATTTCATAGATACTTCTAAAAACGATTTTAGAATAGAAGAAACTTCCTCGGCAAGATCAAAGGCCCAACAAGCCGCAGCGCAATTGATCCCGACCGATATTCTAGGAATAGACAGAACCACCGACCCTGCCGTGGGCGCCTACCAGTATTCTCCAGATAATTGATTTACCATTCTCAAATTTGATAAAAAAGAAGCTCGCCAGTACCCATTCACCTCTCCTAAAAGCCAATTTTTTTTTCAATAGTTTTTTGCCCTTTATTTCTTCTAAATGTTAAAATTGATCAAGTTGTCAGTTTTTTCTCTCAAAACTGCTTATTTCCAGCCGATTACAAAAAAAAACCATAGTTTTTATAAGGTAAATCTATAGTCCAGTCTCGACCACTATCGCTAATTTGCGGTATACAAATCTATTCCCCAGTGGACTACAAATATTTGATAATCGATTCTGATGCTACTTCTAAATTGCAGCTAATGCATTACTTAGAGGAACACGAGGATTTTGACTTTATCGGATTATCAAAAAATAGTGGGGAAGGCCTTAATGCGATTCTTAAGTTTACCCCAGATATTGTTTTCATTAATTTGAACGGGCGGGCGCCCGAGTATTTTCAAATGATTTCCGAATTGCACCAGTATATTCAGGAGCTTCCTATCTTAATAGGGGTCTCTAAAAGCAAGGACTATGCGTACCAAGCGATCAAATGTAATTTTTTCGATTATTGGTTAATGCCGTACAATGAGTTCGACATTCGAAAATCATTGTTAAAACTTAAAAAGCAAACCCCGAAAGAAGCCGAACCGCATACCTTATGTCTGCAATCGTACCGTGATTACCACTATGTAGACACCAATGATATACTGTATTTACAAGCAGATAACAATGCCACCGATTTTATTATGACCGATGGTTCACGTATCAACGCCTATAAAACTTTAAAGACCTTTGAACAACAATTGCCAAACAATTTCGTTAGGGTACATCAGAGTTATATACTCAACACGAAGTATGTAGCACGTATTAACTACGGTAAAGCGATCTGCAGTTTAAAGGGGCAAAAACTACAGCTGCCCTTCTCCAAAACGTATAAGGAGAATGTAGACGGACTCAAAAAAATACTATCAAAAAACACGATTTCTGCGATGAATTAACAAAATCCTAACAGATTGTGTTAGAATACTCGCGAAAGCACCCCGTTTACCAGAACTTTTTTTAGAGGGTTGTTCCCCCGCAACCTCTCATACTACTTTAGCCCTGAAACTAATATTAACCTCCGTAACAAAACATTTTATGAAAAAGGTAGTAGCAATTTTAGCAGTAGTAGTATTAAGTGTAGGATTTTATTCTTGTGAAAAAGACAACAGTGCAGAAGACACGCAGGCATTGTATGAAACATTGGATGTTTCTGCAGGCGGTGATGAATCTGACGGCACTGGAGGTAGAGGTAGTAATTAAATAGAAATTAAGAAGCAATAGAGAAACCTCAAATCCATTGGATTTGGGGTTTTTTTTCTATCTTGTATTTATATGATTAAAATACATAAATTTTTATATTTCGTATTTTATTTTTCCATGATACTGACCGCGGTCATCTTGGTAAATGGCTGTTCCGAAGCAGCTTCTGAAAAAGAAGCGAAAATGATTCCAAAAACAACCTATGATAGTATTCAAAAATGGATCGATTTAGCGGGTAACAGGGATTTGCCTATTTCGGAAAGAGAAATTTTTCTAACAAAATCATTTTTAAATTCCCAAAAAATAAAAGAAGATTCCGTTAGGGTTGCCTATTTGTCAAAAATTTCATGGGCATCAGTAAATCTCAAAGATTCTTTAACTTTTAGGAAAGTCAATGCCGAAACAATTAAACTTTCTAGGTTAATAAAACTTCAAGCCCAGGAAGCTGAAGCCAACTGGGATTTGGCATTTTTTTTTAAACAAAATCACATACAGGATAGCAGCTACTACTATTATGGCAAAACGCTTGATTTGTATACCGCCCTGGATGATGATTACAACTCGGGTCGTATACTTTTGAACATGGCAGATGTTCAAAAGGATGTGAAAGATTACACTGGAAGCGAAGTGAATACGGTTAAAGCCATCAAGATGTTTAAGCCGTTGAATAAAAATTCTCAACTCTTTTCATGTTACAACAACCTTGCAATTGTATCCAGAGGTCTTAAAGAATACGACAGTGCCATAGAGTATTACAACAAAGCAATGAAGTATCTAAGCAAGGTAGACTCTAATAAGGAGCGGTATTATTTAATAAAGAACAATATTGGTTTCGTATTTCAAGAACAAGGAAAACATATGGAGGCACTGGAAATGTTCAGCGAAGTTTTAGAAAACAAAGATTACTTAAAGTCAAATCCCAAATTGTATGCAAAAGCTTTGGACAACTATGCATTCAACCAATTCAAATCTGGTTCAATAGATGGGGTTGAAAAAAAACTAAAAAAGGCTTTAGCAATAATGGATAGCCTTAATGATATTTCTGAAGTAGCAGCAAGTTATTATAGCCTTTCGGAGTTTTACACATTTAAAAAAGACAAACCCAATGCCCTTTCGGCAGCCATAAATGCTAAATCATTCGCAAAACAAAGCACCAATAATACGGTCCTTCTACAATCACTGAAACTGCTAGGTCAATTGGACGCAAAAAATGCTGTAAAACATACACAGGAGTATATTTCACTAAACGATAGCCTGCAACAAGAAGAGCGTAAAATCAGAAACAAATTTGCACGCATACAGTTCGAGACAGACGAAACCAAAGAGGAAAACAGACTCTTGGCCCAGCAGAAAAAATTATGGGTGGGAATAGCCGCTACCCTTTTATTGCTGGCGCTTTTAGCTTTTTTGTTCATTGACCAACGGGTAAAAAACCAGAAACTGCGCTTTCAACGGGAACAACAAGAAAGCAACGAAAAGATATTTACCCTACTCTTGGCACAAAAACAAAAGGTAGAAGAAGGCAAAAAGATTGCTCAAAAGCGTATCTCAGAAGAATTGCACGATGGGGTGCAGGGAAGAATACAGGGCGTACGCATGTTGTTATTGGGCTTAAATAAGCGTACAACCCCCGAAGCCATTGAAGAAAGAGGAGAAGCCATCAAAGAATTGATGGATATTCAAGAAGAAGTGCGCGTAATTTCCCACGAATTAAGTCATGCTGCTTACCAAAAAATACATAACTTTATCCAAAGTATTGAAGAATTGCTCTTGGGTGTTAAAAATAGTGCTGCCCTGGAGTATGCCTTCGAATATGACGACGAGGTAGATTGGGATGGGCTTAACAGTGATGTAAAGGTGAATTTATACCGTATGGTGCAAGAAAGCATTCAAAATTGTGTAAAGCATGCGAAGGCCAGTACGATATCACTTAAATTTGCGGTTCAGAATCAAAATAATTTACAGGTAACCCTTGTTGATGACGGCAAGGGATTCGTTGTTAAAAAAGGAAAGAAGGGCATTGGCCTACGTAACATTAGCTCGCGAATCGAAAAGGTTGGCGGCACTTGGGATATCGAAAGTAGCCCGGGCAAAGGTACCAGCGTTTATTTCAATATTCCGATTCAGACCATAGGCCAAACAAAAACCGAATACGAAGAAATAGCACTACAAGAAGTATAGTTTATATATGGATAAAGTAATCACAATTTTGGCGGTAGACGATCATAAAATGACGGCTCTCGGTTATAAATATATTCTAGAAGATGCCGTTTTCGAAGATTTTAAAGTGCGAGTAGAAATAGGCAATGGGTATGATGAAGGGCACAAAAAGATCGAGGCTTCGGCCAAAGCACTTCGCTATGATATAATACTTTTAGACATTCAGCTGTTCCCTGCTGAGGCAAAAGACCCCAGAACAGGGCAAGATCTTGGGAAGCTTGCACGGCAAGTAGTGCCCGAAAGCAAGGTGGTGTTTATGTCTTCTTTTAGTGATAGTTACCGAATAAACAGTATCTGCCAGGCCGTAAACCCAGACGGGTATCTGGTAAAGTCGGAAATCGACGAACTTTCGTTGATCGATATGGTGAAAACCGTGATCACCAAACCCCCATATTATACACATCTTGCATTGGTCGCAGCACGAAAGAACATCGCCCAGACCTTTAAAGTAGATGAATACGATCAGGCCATTCTTTATGAACTTTCAATAGGTACTAGAACCAAAGATATTACATCGGTACTTCCGCTCTCACAAGCCACTATCGACAATAGAAAACGTGCTCTAAAACTTATTTTTGGAGTGCAAGATAAAAGTGACCTTGCGCTTATCGAAGAAGCGAGAAATCGAGGATTTATATAAAAAAGGCGTCGAAATGCATTCATAAGAAGAAAAACCTAATTTTTATAAGGTTTTTGTATAATGCGAGACCGCTTATTACAGCTATTTTTGTGTGCAAGCCAAACAAATTACATGCTGTGATATGTCACTACACTTAGATAATTTCAAAAACCAGCCCCCCATCGCTATCATAAACGATACCGATATTGAGGGTATTTCGTATTTCAAGAAAAGCCTTGAACGCCTGTTTTTCTCAAAGGTGGTCATAAGAAATAGTGCCACGAACAATGAGATGGTCAAACTAGTAATCGAAGTTTCCTGTAATTTCGATATTGCTGATGCACTCTCGAACTTAGATCAAGGTATTTGGGCACAATACCGTAAAAACGTAGACGATTCTTTTGACACCTCTATCTTTCACAATTTAGTAGAGCGCTTAAAAGGGTTGAACAATTTTGATATTGATGTGGTAGAGTTTTCTATTCTCTTCAACAATTGCAATATCATCATTAACAAGATATACGAACACAGTATCCCAGAACAGCTAGATGCTATTCTAACAAAACTCTCGCTCCATTATACACATTTGAACAAAAATACAAGTGAAACTCCTTTTGAAATTTTCATACCTATTTTTGAGGAAGAAAAAATGGCAACCGAGGAGAGCCCGTTTGTTACGAACCTTCCAACGGTAAATTGCAAGAAGCGTGACTATTTTAAATATTGGGGGCTTTACTTCTATTCTGAAGAAGATGCCCTTATTTATACCCTCAAGAATAAAGCTATTATCTCGGGAGACCTAAACATGCTCAACGATTAAAAAATTGTAAGCAATAAGTAATCAACGGTTTACTATACCTCTAATACAGTTCCGGTAAGCCGCTTTTCTTATACGTTAAACAATAGTTTACCTTGCATTAAGGCATTTACTTCTGTCTTTACAGCCGAAATTTCTGCCTCGTCTTCCGCGTTCATCAGCACGCGGTCAACCAAGTCAACAATAGTTCCCATATCGGCTTCTTTAAGCCCTCTTGTTGTTATTGCAGGCGTTCCAAAACGAATCCCCGAAGTCACAAAAGGTGATTTATCATCGAAAGGAACCATGTTCTTATTCGCTGTAATATCGGCTTTAACCAAGGCCGCCTCCGCAGCTTTCCCAGAAATATCCTTATTTCGAAGATCGATCAGCATCATATGGTTGTCGGTACCACCTGAAATGATATGATAGTCCTTAGCAACAAGTGCAGCGGCCATAGCAGCGGCATTTTTCTTTACCTGTAGCATATAATGTAAAAAATCATCTGTAAGCGCTTCGCCGAAGGCAATCGCTTTCGCTGCAATAATATGCTCCAAAGGTCCTCCTTGATTCCCCGGAAAAACCGCCAAATTAAGCAATGCGGACATTTTTCGAAGGTTTCCGTTTTTTAACTTTATACCAAAAGGATTGTCAAAATCCTCACCCATTAAAATGAGTCCACCTCGTGGTCCCCTCAATGTCTTATGGGTCGTTGTAGTAACAATATGGCAGTGTGGTATGGGATCGTTCAAAATTCCTTTGGCGATTAGACCAGCAGGGTGCGAAATATCGGCAAGCAATAAGGCGCCTACACTATCGGCAATTTCACGAAATCTTTTAAAATCCATATCACGGGAATAGGCCGAAGCCCCCGCGATGATCATTTTAGGTTTTTCACGTTCGGCGATTTCCGCAATGGTATCATAGTTCAATACCCCCGTCTCCTCCTCTACCCCATAAAAAACGGGATTGTACAAACGCCCAGAAAAGTTGACCGGGGATCCATGGGTCAAATGCCCCCCGTGCGATAGGTCGAAACCTAAAATAGTATCGCCGGGCTGCAAACACGCATGATATACCGAAGCATTTGCCTGTGACCCAGAATGTGGTTGTACATTGGCATAAGCAGCACCAAAAAGTTCCTTGGCACGATCTATGGCAATCTGTTCTACTTCATCTACAATCTCGCAACCGCCATAATATCTTTTCCCCGGATAGCCTTCAGCATACTTGTTCGTTAAAACAGAACCTGCGGCTTCCATTACCTGCGGGCTTGTAAAATTCTCAGAAGCAATAAGTTCTATACCATTTGTTTGGCGCTCGCCTTCGGCAGCTATGAGGTCAAAAATCAGATTGTCGCGTTGCATATGCACTTTTTGTGTTAAATGAGTGGCAAAAATACGAATTGGTAATTGGTAATACTTATAAAATAATATATTTGATAGGAATTTTATCAAACACAAATTAACAATTCGACTATGCCTCAAAATACAAACGACCCGCTTAAAAAAACTTGGTTGATAGTACCCGAAAATTCTGATTTTCCAATTCAAAACATCCCCTTCGGAGTATTTCTTACAAGAGATGATATCATCACCATTGGTACTCGAATAGGCGATACGGTCATCGACCTTGGCGCCCTGCATCAACTCGGCTATTTTGAAGGCATACCATTGACCGATGATATTTTTTTGCAGGATACACTAAACGACTTCATTTCCGACGGAAAAAAAACATGGCGAGCCGTTCGTAATCGAATCAGTGAAATTTTTGATAGCGCCGATAGTTCACTACAAACACAGGAAGATCATAAAAAGATCATCTTGTTCGCAATAGAGGAAGTAGAAATGCAGCTCCCAGTGCAAATTGGCGACTACACCGATTTCTACTCTAGTCGGGAACATGCCACCAATGTAGGTACCATGTTTCGTGATCCGGAAAAGGCGTTAATGCCCAACTGGCTGCATATCCCAGTAGGGTACCATGGTAGAAGTTCTACCATCATACCAAGTGGAACGCCCATTCGAAGGCCTTACGGGCAAACGCTGCCAAAAGGAGCCGACACCCCTGTTTTTGGCCCCTCGAAACGAGTAGATTTTGAGCTCGAAATGGCTTTTATCACTACCGATGCCAATGCGCTTGGAGAGCCCGTACCTATTTCGGAGGCGGAAGATTATATTTTTGGCATGGTCGTTTTTAATGATTGGAGTGCCCGCGATATCCAAAAATGGGAATACGTTCCGTTGGGCCCGTTCTTGGCCAAAAACTTTGCCTCCTGTATTTCACCATGGATCGTTACCATGGATGCTTTAGAACCGTTTCGAGTAGCTAGCCCGGTGCAGCACCCTACTCCCCTACCTTACCTGCAATTAGATGGGGACCGTAGTTTTGATATTCACTTGGAAGTAGCCGTGGCCCCAGAAAATGCCCCGGCCACGACCCTAAGTAAATCAAACTTCAAGTATATGTACTGGACCATGGCCCAACAACTTGCGCACCACACAATAAACGGCTGTAAAGTGAATAGCGGTGATCTTATGGGTAGCGGAACTATATCCGGGCCCACACCCGATTCTTACGGATCTATGCTCGAGTTAGCTTGGCAAGGCACAAAGCCCTTAAAACTAAAGGGAGGGGAAGAAAGAACTTTCATTGAAGACAATGATACGGTAATCATGACCGGTTACTGTAAAAAAGAAGGGTTACGAATCGGTTTTGGGGAAGTAAGCACCAAATTACTAGCTGCTTTTGTCCCCAAATAATACCGGAAATAGGGTTTTTTGACGAGGTAATACGATACTTAATCGTTTTCCGTTGTATACAAACATCATTTTGGCACGGCTGTTGAAATTAGGTGTTACCAATTGTAAAAACAATCGTCATGAAAAAACTACTACTTACAGGAATAAGCGCTTTGTTCTTACTGGCGTGCGGGGGTGTCAAAAAGACGCAAGAAGCATTGAATACAGGAAATTACGGAAGTGCTATCAACAAATCGCTTTCGAATCTTGGAGATAATAAGACCAAGAAAGGGCATCAACCCTACATTTTGTTATTGGAGGAGGCTTATCAAAAAAATACTGAACGTGAGCTGCAACGCATCGCCTTTTTAGAAAAGGAAGAAAACCCGGCAAACTACGAGGCAATTTATAATACCTATAATAGCCTATATACCATTCAAGAGCGAATTAAGCCCTTGTTACCATTATATGTAAATGAAGAAAATCGGGAAGCGGAGTTTTCATTCAACAATTACCAAAACCAATTGCTCGACGCCAAGGATCAGTTTTCGGAATACTTGTACGACAACGCTTCCGATTTGATGAAAAATGCGAACAATAAGGGCGATTTCAGAAAAGCATATGATGATTTTACGTACCTGAACGAATTGAATCCGGGTTTTGAAGATACGCGCACCTTAATTGAAGAAGCCTATGCCAAAGGGTTAGATTATGTAAAAGTAGGTATGGTGAACCAAACGCAGCAGATTATCCCTGGGCGTTTACAAGAAGAGTTATTGAATTTCAACACCTATGGTTTGGATGAACATTGGGTTCGATACCACACCAACCCTTTGCCAAATATCAACTACGACTATACGATGCAGGTTGCTTTTCGTGAAATTAATATTTCGCCAGAGCAAGTAAACGAGAAGCAGGTTATCAAAGAAAAGCAGGTAAAAGATGGGTATCGCTACGCTACCGATCAAAATGGCAATGTGGTAAAAGATAGCCTTGGAAGCAAAATTAAAATAGATAAGTTTAAAACTGTACGATGTGATTTTTATCAGTTTACACAGTTCAAAACGGCACAAGTGGCAGGCTTGGTCAGTTTTACAGACCTAAAGACCAAACAAGAAATCAATTCATACCCACTTACCAGCGAATTTGTATTTGAGCATATCTATGCGAATTATGATGGTGATAAGCGTGCGTTAGACAACGACCTAGTAGCACTGCTGAAGTTAGCAGCAGTTCCTTTCCCAAGTAACGAGCAAATGGTCTATGATGCGGGAGAAGATTTAAAGGCCCGCTTAAAGGGTATTATTACCCGACAACGATTTAATTAAAAAAGGAGCCTCCGCGCTCCTTTTTCTTAAATATATTTTTGCAAATCAATTTCGGCAATCGCCCCGTGGGAAGCATGTGTTACCACCACCCCATTTCGAATTACCAATAGCTGCGGAGATTGGTGAATAATCTGAAAATGATACCCCGTTTCATTAGAAACATCCCGGTACGCCTGTAAATCAAGATAGTACAGGTCTAATTGGTTTTCGTTTAGGTCATAATTGCTGTTAAACATATTCATAACCATACGACTAATACCACAACTGGTAGAGTGTTTAAAAATCACCTGGGTCTTAGCACTTGACTTTTGTTCAATGCCTTTTAATTGATCTAAGGAAGTAAGTGGTATCCATGGCACCACTTTTTTCTCGGTTTCCTCTTTCTGATTTTTTCCTCCAAACAAATTTCCAAATACTCCCATCGGTTGCTTTTCCAATTGTGATGACATTGCCATCTATTCTATACTTTCAAGTAGGTCGTAGAACTCAACAATACTTACAAACTGCCGAAATGTCTTGATTATCGGGTGTTTAAGTGTCATTTTGTCAACGCTACCGTATTGGTAAGGTTGTTGAGTTCTAAGAATCAAAAATAGACAATAATAATAAACTACCTCGGGGCAAGTGCGCGAGGTATCAAAAGGAAATTCAACATTAATTTCGACGCAAGCCTTGTCTTATACACTTATCGTGCAGGCATGTCTGAACACTTTTCGTGCAGGCGTCGGAGCATTTTAAATCTCAATTTCCGATTAAAAAATATAGATCATGACCAATCATAATTACACAATAAAATCTCAGGAAGCACTACAACTGTCGCAGCAGATAGCGCAAAGCATGGGACATCAACAGATAGAGAACGAACATTTATTCAAAGCAATTTTAGCAGTAGACGAGAACGTTGTACCGTTCATTCTCAAAAAACTCAACGTACGTGTTTCGATGCTTTCTCAAATTTTAGACAAAGAACTTGAACGTTTTCCGAAGGTATCTGGCGGGGACCTGCTATTTTCGAATGCAAGTGGCAAAAGCGTCAATGAAGCAAACATTCTTGCCACAGATATGGGAGATGAATTTGTTTCTATCGAGCATTTGCTGTTGGCCATTTTTAAATCGAAAAGTAAGATTTCCCAAATACTAAAAGATCAGGGCGTTACTGAAAAAGACTTAAAAGCGGCAATAGAAGAATTGCGTAAAGGCGGGAAGGTTACCTCACAGAGTGCGGAAGAAACCTATAATTCTTTGGAAAAGTACGCGAAAAACTTAAATGAACTTGCGGATAAGGGAAAACTGGACCCCGTAATCGGGAGAGATGAAGAGATTCGGCGTATTCTTCAAATCTTATCGAGAAGAACCAAGAACAATCCCATGCTTGTAGGGGAACCTGGGGTTGGAAAAACGGCCATTGCAGAAGGTTTGGCCCATCGTATTGTACAGGGAGATATTCCGGAAAACTTAAAAGATAAAAGTATTTACTCGTTAGACATGGGCGCCTTGATCGCTGGGGCAAAATACAAGGGAGAATTTGAAGAACGGTTAAAGGCGGTTATAAAGGAAGTAGTTTCTTCTGATGGAAATGTCGTATTGTTCATTGATGAAATTCACACATTGGTAGGAGCCGGGGGCGGTCAAGGGGCCATGGATGCGGCCAATATTTTAAAACCGGCACTGGCAAGAGGTGAGCTAAGGGCCATCGGCGCTACTACTTTAGATGAATATCAAAAGTATTTTGAAAAAGACAAGGCGTTGGAGCGAAGGTTCCAAAAAGTAATTGTTGATGAACCAGATACGGAAAGTGCAATTTCTATCCTAAGGGGAATTAAGGAAAAATACGAAGCACATCATAAGGTTCGAATCAAAGATGAGGCCGTGATAGCGGCAGTAGAACTATCTCAACGTTACATTACCAATCGTTTTTTACCCGATAAGGCAATCGATTTAATGGATGAAGCAGCTTCTAAACTACGGATGGAAATCAACTCGAAACCAGAGGAGTTAGATGTCTTAGACCGTAAAATAATGCAATTGGAAATCGAGATCGAAGCTATTAAGCGGGAAGAAGATCATGCCAAATTAAAATTGCTCAATGTAGACCTGGCCAACTTTAAGGAAGAGCGGAACCAACTATTCGCGCAATGGGAAAGTGAAAAAAATGTGGTCGACAATATTCAAAAGACCAAACAAGATATCGAAAATTATAAGTTGGAGGCGGAACGCGCAGAGCGCGATGGTGATTACGGCAAGGTAGCGGAACTTCGTTATGGAAAGACTAAGGAGGCTCAGGAGAAGTTGGAAGAACTTCAAATTGAATTGGACGCACAACAAAAAAGCGGCGTGTTGATCAAGGAAGAAGTGACCAATGAAGACATAGCGGAGGTAGTTGCCAAATGGACCGGGGTTCCTATCACCAAGATGCTCCAAAGCGAACGGGAAAAACTATTGCAGCTCGAAACGGTCTTGCATAAAAGGGTCGTTGGTCAGGAAGAGGCCATTGAAGCAGTTTCAGACGCCATTCGAAGAAGTAGAGCGGGCCTACAAGATGCTCAAAGACCCATTGGTTCTTTCTTATTTTTAGGTACAACAGGAGTAGGAAAAACAGAACTTGCCAAAACCCTGGCCAGTTATCTGTTCGATGATGAGAACGCACTTACTCGTATTGATATGAGTGAATACCAAGAAAGCCATTCCGTTAGCAGGCTAGTGGGCGCGCCTCCTGGGTATATTGGATATGATGAAGGTGGGCAATTGACCGAAGCCGTAAGACGCAGACCATATTCTGTTATTCTATTAGATGAAATTGAGAAGGCGCATCCAGACACTTTCAATGTATTGCTACAAGTGTTGGATGAGGGAAGGTTGACCGATAATAAGGGAAGGGTCGCCGATTTCAAAAACGCGATTATCATTATGACCAGTAATATGGGCAGCCATATAATACAGGAGAAATTCGATGACAGTAAAGACATGCATAGTGCCACTGAAACCGCCAAAGTAGAAGTTTTGGGCCTGCTACGTAAATCAATACGCCCGGAATTTCTGAACAGAATCGATGATATCATTATGTTTACGCCTTTAGATAAAATAGCAATCGCTCAAATTGTCGCATTACAGTTGACCGCGCTGAAGAAATTGCTCAGCAAACAGCATATTACAATAGATGCTACCGAAGAGGCTGTTCAGTATCTAACGGATAAAGGATATGACCCGCAATATGGTGCGAGACCGATCAAAAGAATTATTCAGAAAGAAGTACTGAACAAATTATCAAAAGAACTATTGAGCGGAAAAGTAACAACAGATAGTATTTTGCTTATAGATTCGTTTGATGATACCCTAGTTTTTAGGAATGAAAACGAACTTGTAAAGAAGTAAGTAGCGGCAAAACGAAATCTATTTTACAATAAAAAGAGCGGTAAAAATAATCGCTCTTTTTTTGTATATGCTATATACCATACAGTATATAATTTTTCTATCTTCGTAAGAAAATGCGTTAATATGTCAACTAAAGCCGAAAGAACAACCGCTTTTATTATAGAAACTGTTGCCCCTGTATTTAATAAACACGGCTATATCGGTACGAGTATGAGCGACCTTACCCAAGCTACATCGTTAACAAAAGGTGCACTTTACGGGAACTTTGAAAATAAGGAAGCTTTGGCATTGGCTGCTTTTGAATATAATAGCAATCGCCTGTTGATGGCCCTCGAAGAGCAACTATCCGGAACAGGCACCGCTTTAGACCGTATTTTTAGACTTACCGATTTTTATCGAAATTACGGCGAGTTCACTGATGAAATGGGAGGATGCCCAGTATTAAATGTGGGAGTCGACGCAAATCATAACAACAAAATGTTGACTGCGGCCAGTAAAGAAACAATCAAAATTATTGAGGGGAAAATCGCATTAGTTCTCGAAAACGGCGTAAACAATAGGGAACTTCGCTTACCTGTTACCCCGCTTCAATTTGCCAAACAACTTTATACGATGCTACAGGGTGCCGTAGCAATGGCTACCATGACAGAAGATAGAAAGTACCTTTTGAATACCGTAGCCTATTTAGAGCAATTAGTAAAGAAGGAACTCAAGTAGTCCCTTCCAACCATTTTTAGGAATCTACAGTGCGGTGCAACAAACTACTCCCCTACTACTCTAAAAATCCATGTTTTATCAGTATATCGGCCTTCGAACTTATTATCTCTTGCTTTCCTAGCGGCGTACATAGTATCATACCGCTTTAAATACACATAGTTGTACTTATTAAGGTTTCTCAGAAACGACTTTGGATCTAACCCTTTGTTTTTGAGATCCTTCATGAATGCCTCATAGTATTTCTTCGTACCAAAAACGTTTGCGATCAAGTAGAAGCCGGGTAGTAAACCATCTTCCGTAACTACCTCCTCGTACTTTTCGTTCGCTACCACCGATACTTTCTCCTTTTCAATAACTTCAGGTTTCTCTTTTTTTGCCAAAGCAGCTACCCTATCCAACGAATCTTTCTTGCGCTTTGCCAGTGCGACTTTCTCGAGCTCTTTTGACTTTTTAATTGAATCAATTCGTTTTTGAGCGGCAATTGCTTGTTCTTTTCTTTTATTTTTTTCATTTGTAAGGGCATTCAAAGAATCGCGCGCTCGTACTTTTTTAAGTGCAGCTATATTTTTAGCCTTTTCATCGGCTTGTAGTTGTTCTTGGCGTAACTTTTCTTCCTGCTCCTTCCGAACTTTCTTAGTTTCGAGTTCCTTTCTCTTAAGGGCATCCGCTTCTTTTTTAGCTGCTTCTTTTAGTTTTTCTTCAGACGTGTCTTCCTTTTCCTCTTCGGCAAGCTCCTCTTCCTTTTCCTCCTCTGTCGCTTTTTCCTTTTCAAACTGTGCGCCGATATGATAGGCCAGGACTAATTCAAAAGTAGGGTCGGTATCTTCAAGGTCGCTATCGGTGGCGAACTCCATGAGCGCACCCATGGATATTTTCCGAAAAAGCCTTCCCCCAGCACCAACGGACACGCCATAAAAACTATTGTAACCGGCCTGCCCCCAATACCTATCGGTAGAATAAAGTAAATTGCCCCCTATTTGGTTGTCATGATTATTGATTGTTTTATAATATAATGTAGGACGAATAGTTGAATTCTTATCCCCACCCAAACTATAATCGAACGACAATGAAGTTAAATACCTTCTAGATTCCGGGCCAGAATCCCTTTCACTCGTCGTAAAATTATAGTCGAAAAGGTTTTCTGCGCTAAATCCAAGTGTCATTTTCTTCCATTGAAAAAACACTCCCGGCGATATTTCCATAATAAAATTGGTATCCTCTCCTGGGTTTGGTAGTTCTATTTGTGGGTCTATAAAAGTTCGGTCATCGGCCAAAGACCTACTAAATCCAAAAAGATTGGCTCCTACCCCAAACCGCGTATCGGAACTAAACTCGTAGGCATACGAATAATTCAAAACACCACCGGTATTTAAAAACACACCGGTGTTATGTTGAAAAAAACCTCCTGAGATACTAGAAGCAGCATTGAGTTTTCTTGTATAATTCAGGAATATAGTCGTTGGGTCGCCATCTACAACCTGCCATTGCCAACGCGTCCAAAGTACCACGGATTGTGGATTATTTCTGTTTAATGCAAATGCGGCGTTAAAAAAACTGGCATTATACTCGGTAAGGTTGTGCTGGCGAAGGTCTACCGGAAGAGTAACTTCCTGAGCTCCCGCCCTATGAAATAGTGCTATCAATAGAAAGAATACAAGAAATCTGAACATATGCAAAAAAAGCAAAAAATAGCGGTTATACATACTATTTTCTGCATATTTTAGTTAAATAATTAGAAAAGTTTTCGAGGAATTCACTTGCTGTATGCAAGGTATTGCTCTTAACGCTTTTTTGATGTGCTTTAAAACTAGCTTATATCCTGTACTTAATGATGAACCAATCAGCCATGAAACCAATTAAACTAGTACTCTTAGCTTTATTTTTTATCAATTTTATCAATTGCAAAGAAGACAAAAAAGAAGATCTCGAAGCTGTCCCCGTTGAAACTGGTGTCTCAACTTTCTATCTAGTCCGCCACGCCGAAAAAGATAGAAGCGATGATCAAAATCCCGACCCCGAGCTAACGCAGACAGGCTACGGAAGAGCCATGCACTGGGCCGAAATCGTTCGGGATATTCAGTTAGATGCTATTTATAGCACCGACTACAACAGAACATCAATGACGGCCTCGCCTACTTCTGTAAAACAGGATATTGATGTGCAGTATTACAACCCACAGGATGTTGATATCGAGCAATTTAAATTAGATAACTTAAACAAGAATGTACTAGTGGTAGGCCATAGTAATACTACTCCGAATTTTGCCAATCAATTGCTTGGGGAAGAGCTTTACCACCAATTGGATGATACGGACAACGGAAGCCTATTTATTGTTCAAATCGTGAACGGGGTAGCTACCTCACAGCAATTGCATTTCGATTGTAATTGTCCTGTGCGCGACTAGGGTGGTTTTGTACTTTTAATCTTTATATTGAATAAGAATCTCGGATAGTTTTCGATAATTGTCCCTATTTTTGTCTGCCATGCAGCAAAATATTTCCATTAAAAATAAAAAGGCTAGGTTCGAATATGAGCTACTGGATCAGTATACGGCCGGAATCGTATTATCTGGAACAGAAATAAAATCTATTCGTTTAGGCAAAGCCTCTATTTCTGAAAGCTTTTGCGAATTCAACGACCGAGAGGAGTTGTTCGTGATTAACATGCAAATTGATGAATATTCACATGGTTCCCATTACAACCACAAACCAAAGGCAGAACGAAAGTTATTATTGAATAAAAAAGAGCTTAAAAAGCTTTTTAAGGAAGTTAAAAATTCGGGGCTGACCATTGTTCCCGTCACCCTTTTTATAAACGATCGTGGACTTGCGAAACTTAGAATTTCGTTGGCAAAGGGGAAAAAACTATATGACAAAAGGGAAACGATGAAAGATCGCGACAACAAACGTGATCTAGATCGGATTAAAAAAAGTTTCAATCGATAGAAAACCCTAGTTTTTGTTTTCCAACAATGGTACAAAACGAAACGACCCAAACTCTTTTTTCTGAAATTCTTTTTCCGACTTGCGCACAAATAAGGTCATTATCTGATCATTCACTCCGATGGGAATCACCAATTTCCCTCCAATTTTCAATTGGGCCATTAAAGGTTTTGGAACCTCCGGGGCTCCCGCAGTTACTATAATACCATCAAAAGGGGCTTCTTCGGGCATACCTTTGTAACCATCGCCAAAAATTGCCTTCTTAGGGCGGTAGCCCATTTTTTGGAAAAACAAAGACGTTTTCTTAAAAAGTTCCAATTGTCGTTCAATTGTATATACTTTGGTTTTAAGGTGCAACAAAACAGCCGTTTGGTAACCGCTTCCCGTACCTATTTCCAACACCTTTTGATTCGGTCTCACCTGTAAAAGCGCCGTTTGGAAAGCAACGGTATATGGCTGCGAAATTGTTTGGTCGGCCGCTATGGGAAATGCTTTATCTTGATAGGCATGCCCTTCAAAACTACTATCCATAAAAAGATGTCTGGGAATGCTCTTGATCGCGCTTAAAACATTTTCGTCAGAAATACCCTTTCCAGAGAGCACGTTTGCCAGTTTATTACGCATACCCTTATGTTTTAAAGTATCCTTCATCCGTTACAATTATTTTTAAAAAAAAGGCAGGAACATCTAAAAAAGGAATTGAAAATAGCAGCGTTAAATAGGAAAAATAGCCGACCGCTATATAAATGAGATTTCATAAAGGTTGGTTTGGTTCTGGTATTCAAAGTTAGCGAAGTTAATCTATACTGAAAAGCAGTTTTATTATTCAATAAGAAAGAAAGTGGAGTTATTCAAATTGTTTTATACGTCTTCTTTTCATTTTTTAAGAGCGGGATAAAAAAAGGGGGTTGGGGAAGCCATTAAAACTCCCAAACTATCCTTATTTTTGGAACAAATCAAGAGCTATGTTGAAAGTAGGAGTACTCGGCGCGGGCCATCTAGGTAAAATTCATCTGCGCTTACTTAATGAATCTAGCAAATACCAATTGGTGGGGTTCTACGATGCGGATGCCATTAATGGTAAAAAGGTAGCGGACGAGTTTGGTTATACCTATTATGAAAACATCAATACACTTATCGAAGCTGTGGATGTTGTTGATGTAGTCACCCCCACCCTTTCCCATTTTGACTGCGCCAAAAAGGCCATTGAAAAAGGAAAGCACATATTTATTGAAAAGCCCATTACCAATACGCTTAAAGAAGCGGAAACCTTAATATCCTTAAGCGAAAAACAAGGTGTTAAAGGGCAAGTGGGACATGTTGAGCGTTTTAATCCGGCGTTTACCTCGGTAAAAGATGCTATTAAAGACCCGATGTTTATAGAGACCCATCGCCTAGCAGAATTCAATCCTAGGGGTACGGATGTTCCCGTAGTACTTGATCTTATGATTCATGATATCGATGCTATATTAAGTGTTGTAGATTCAAAAGTACGGTTTGTGAATGCCAGTGGTGTTTCGGTAATCAGTAACTCTCCTGATATTGCCAACGCCCGCATCGAGTTTGAAAATGGGTGTGTTGCCAACCTGACCGCCAGCAGAATTTCCCTTAAAAGCATGCGCAAATCTCGCTTTTTTCAAAAAGATGCTTACATTTCGGTTGACTTTTTAGAAAAGAAAGTAGAGGTCGTAAAAATGAAGGACGCCCCTGAGAAACCAGGTGATTTTGATATGGTACTTCAAAATGCCGAGGGAGTGAAAAAGCAAATCTACTTCGAAAATCCGGAGGTCGCAGCGAACAACGCCATACTCGACGAGCTTGAAACTTTTGCCGACGCTATCGTGCATGATAGAACTCCGATAGTAACCCTACAACAAGGAACAAATGCTTTACGGGTAGCTTTACAAATAATAGAATCTTTCTAAAGAAAATAATATGAAGCATATTGCTGTAATTGGCGCAGGCACCATGGGGAACGGGATTGCGCACGTTTTTGCACAAACTGGTTTTTCTGTTCGTCTTATCGACATTTCGGCATCCTCTTTGGAAAAAGGAATTGCCATCATAACGCGAAACTTGGATCGAATGCTTGACAAGGGCAAGATTACCAATGAAGGCAAAGTGAATACCCTTAACAACATAAGTACATTTACGATTCTAAAAGAAGGGGTTGACAAGACAGAGCTTGTAGTGGAAGCAGCTACTGAAAATAAGGAATTAAAGTTAAAAATCTTTCAACAATTAGATGAATTATGTGCTGAAAGTACTATTCTGGCCACCAATACCTCTTCTATTTCAATTACCGAAATCGCAGCAGTTACCAAACGTGCGGAAAAGGTGATAGGGATGCACTTTATGAACCCTGTACCTATTATGAAGCTGGTAGAAATAATTCGTGGCTACTCAACTTCCGACCAAACCGCACAAACGGTCATGCAACTTTCGAAAGATCTTGGCAAGGTTCCGACCGAGGTAAACGACTACCCAGGATTTGTAGCCAACCGAATTTTGATGCCTATGATCAACGAGGCAATTGAAACCCTTTATAACGGCGTTGCAGGGGTTGATGAAATCGACACCGTAATGCGATTGGGCATGGCACACCCTATGGGGCCTTTGCAATTGGCAGATTTTATTGGCCTTGATGTATGCCTATCGATCCTAAATGTATTGTTCGATGGCTTTAAAAAACCGAAGTATGCCCCCTGCCCCCTGCTAGTGAACATGGTATCTGCTGGGAAGCTTGGCGTAAAATCTGGCGAAGGTTTTTACGACTATTCAACTTCTAGAAAAGCAGAAATAGTAGCAACACGATTTTCATAAGTCCGTCGTGCTATTTTTGAGATTTGTTATACAATAGCGTGCTAATGAAAACGTTGAAAGAATAGCTACCTTAAAAGATCTGCGTACGAATAGAAGCGCAGTTGTTTTTCGAATAAATAATCAAGATTTTTTCTGAAATGGCCACAATACTTCCGTTTAAAGCAATTCGACCTACCCAGGACAAAGTTGCCCATGTAGTTTCTAAATCCTATCAAGGATATTCAAGACGGGAACTGAACACCATACTTGAGTTTAATCCCTTTTCTTTTCTGCATGTTATCAACCCAGGCTATAAGTTCTCTAAAAATGTAAAGGGGAAAGAACGCTTTCAGCTAGTTCATAACCGGTATCTAGAGTTTTTAGAAGATTCGGTTTTTCTAAAAGATGCAAAAGACAGTTTTTATTTATATGAAATAACGAGTCCACATTTTACCTGTTCAGGACTCTTTTGCAGTACCAGCGTAGCCGATTATCAAAATGATGTCATCAAGAAACACGAAGACACCTTACAGCTCAGGGAAGCGCTCTTCGCGGAGTACTTAGAGACGGTAAAATTCAATGCCGAACCCGTTTTAATGACCTATCCGGACAATCCCGTTATTTCAGGAATATTGGAAAAAGAACAGCAAAAAGTTCCTGAATATTTATTCACTACAACAGATCGCGTTACGCATCGGTTATGGTTAATTTCAGGGAAACAAGCGGTTACCTCGCTGCGTACTGCTTTTTCTCAAATAGCATCCCTGTACATTGCCGATGGGCATCACCGCAGTGCCTCATCGAACTTGTTGGCCGAGAACTCGAAAAAAGACAATGCAAATCACACAGGGAAAGAGCCCTATAATTTTTTTATGAGCTACCTAATTCCTGATTCCCAAATACGGATTTTTGAGTTCAACCGTATGGTAAAAGGGTTGAACGGACTATCAAAAGAGGAGTTTCTCATAAAACTCGATGCCATGTTTCGTATAGAGAACCAAGGAAATATGCTCTATAAACCGTCGAAGAAGCATCACTTCAGTATGTATTTAGATGGGGACTTCTATTCGCTCTACCTGCGAAAAAAAGTATATCACTTTTCCGACCCTCTTAGCGAGCTAGACACTCAAATACTATTCAAGACTGTGTTGGAACCCATTTTGGGAATCAATGACCTGCGAAAGGATAAACGTATACAGTACTGTCATGGAAAACACAACACTATAAAAATGAAAGATGAGATAGATAAAGGACGATTCACAGTGGGTTTCGGATTGGTTCCCATTACAATTCAAGAAATCAAGGCAATTGCAGATGCCGGTTTGGTAATGCCTCCAAAAAGCACCTATATTGAGCCTAAGTTACGAAGTGGCCTTGCCATTTATGAGCTCTAACAACCCCTAATTAACCCCTAAAAAGTACTTCATGTCTATAAAAGAGAACCTTGCTCAAATAAAAGAGCAATTACCTGATAATGTGACTTTGGTTGCGGTCTCCAAAACGAAACCTTTGCAGGATCTTCAACAGGCCTATCAAGAAGGTCAACGAATATTTGGGGAAAATAAAATTCAGGAAATGACTCAAAAATGGGCAGAAATGCCCAAGGATATTGAATGGCATATGATCGGGCACGTTCAAAGAAATAAAGTAAAATATATGGCAGAATTTGTTTCCTTGATTCATGGTGTCGACAGTTTAAAGCTGTTACGGGAAATAGACAAACAGGCAAAAAAACACCGCCGTGTCATTAGTTGCTTACTACAAATACATATTGCGGAAGAAGATACCAAGTTCGGGCTGAATGAAGAGGAATTACGTACACTCGTTTCCTCGCAAGAATTTATTACCCTTGAAAATGTACGAATAAAAGGCCTTATGGGCATGGCGACCTTTACTGTTGACGAAGTGCAAATTCGCAGAGAGTTCAACAAATTAAATTCACTTTATAAAAGTGTTCAGAGCGATTTCGGCGGGCTCTCAATTCTATCTATGGGAATGAGTGGTGACTATAAAATCGCCATCGAGGAGGGTAGTACCATGGTACGAATAGGAAGTAGTATCTTTGGTACTAGGAATTATCAATAATACAAAGGGAGAAAGACTGTAGATGTACGCCATACTTGATATTGAAACGACCGGAGGAAAATACAATGAAGAAGGAATTACGGAAATCGCCATTCACAAATTCGATGGTCATGAAGTAGTAGATCAATTCATTAGTCTTGTAAACCCTGAGAAGGATATACAACCGTTCGTTGTTAAACTAACCGGAATCAATAATAAAATGCTTCGTACCGCCCCTAAATTCCATGAGGTAGCAAAGCGTATTGTAGAAATCACCGAAGATACGGTGCTAGTGGCCCATAACGCCCAATTCGATTACCGGATCTTACGTACAGAATTCAGAAGACTCGGATATAATTTTGAGCGCAAAACAATTTGTACCGTTGATCTTTCGAAAAAATTAATTCCTGAAGCTGAATCACATAGCCTAGGAAAATTAGTACGTTCTTTGGGTATCGCGGTGAGCGATCGTCATCGTGCCAACGGCGATGCATTGGCCACCCTTAAACTATTTAAATTGCTACTGGCAAAAGACACCGATAAGACAATCGTTCAAGATATTATACGAACAGAAACAACAGGAGAGCTCTCACAAAGGCAATTAGATATTGTCGAAACCTTGCCATCAGAGATCGGGCTTTACTATATGCATAATAAAGATGGAGACATCTTATTCTTGGGGAAAAGCAAGAATATCAAAAAACGGGTCAACCAGCATTTTATCAAAGAGGGCAGTCGAGCTCGAAAGTTTCAAAAAGAAACCAAAAGAGTAACATTCGAAAAAACAGGAAACGAATTGGTAGCTGCCTTAAAAGAGTATGAGGTGCTGAAAAGAACAAAACCATCTTTTGCACAATCGAGCGCAAAGAAACTTTTTACACACGCACTTTATAGTCACACCAACGAAGACGGGTTTCTGATTTTTAAGGTCGATAAGATTGATTTAGAAAAGAAACACTTGATTACATTTAACGGTTTTCATTCGGCCGAGAACTTTCTTCATCGAATTGTTGAAGAATTCGAACTTTGCCTAAAGTTAACAGGCTTATCACAGTCCAAAATAAACTGCTCAAGATATGAAGGTGGTTCATGTGCGGGCGCTTGCATAAAAAAGGAGACACCAAAAGAATACAATGCACGTGCCCTAAAGGTCAGCGAAAAATATAGTTTAATAGACAAAAGCTTCATTATGGTCGATAAAGGCCGTGAGGTTGGGGAGTACAGTGCAATTTTGATTAAGGAAGGTCGCTTTATCGGCCTTGGATTTTACGAACTAAACCATCAAATAAATAATTTGCATATCTTAGAATCGATAATCACACCAATGCAGGCAGACCAGAATACCCGACATATCATCGAATCACATATTCGAAAAAAGAAGGTATTGAAAACGCTTGCGCTGAATTCGAACTAGTGAAACGACAAAAACACAATGCCACATGGAGAAATCTGCTCCATGAAATTATTTACGAAGCCGACACTCCGTTAGGCAAAAGCTTTGACATTGGGCTGTTTGTACTAATTATTGTTAGTGTCGTTTTAGTGATGTTAGAAAGTGTCAAAGAAATCGATGCGGCCTATCATAGCCAGCTTTTAACCTGCGAATGGGTCATCACCATATTATTCACTATTGAATATATCGCTCGCATCGCCGCCATAAAAAAGCCCCTTAGATATGTATTAAGTTTCTATGGCATTATTGATTTGGTTTCGACCATTCCTCTTTATATTTCCTATTTTTTTGTCGGATCACAAGTTTTATTGGCGGTAAGAGCGTTACGACTGTTACGGGTATTCCGAATTTTAAAGCTAGTACAGTTTCTCGGAGAGGCCTCACAACTAAAAAGCGCCTTGAAGGCCAGTAGAAATAAAATCGCTGTGTTTATCTATACTGTTTTGATTCTTTCAGTAATCATGGGGACTATAATGTATTGGGTAGAGAGTGATTCTTCTGGCTTCACCAGTATCCCCAGGAGTATTTATTGGGCAATTGTAACCTTGACCACTGTGGGGTACGGCGATATAGCCCCACAAACCCCAATAGGGCAATTAATAGCAACTATGGTAATGATCTTGGGGTATGGTATCATTGCAGTACCTACGGGCATCGTAACATCCGAGTTTACCAAACAAGGCATAAATGAGGATAAGAAAGTGCATTTGAACACCCAATGCTGTCCAACCTGTGCCAAAGAAGGGCATAGGGATGATGCGGCCCATTGTTTTAATTGTGGAAGCACACTCAATGAATAAGTTGTTAATTGCTGTTGTTGGCCCTACCGGGATAGGAAAAACCGCCTTGGCCATTGCAATTGCAAAACACTATGAAACCGAAATTGTTTCTGCCGATTCGCGCCAGTTCTATAAAGAAATGAAAATCGGTACTGCCGTACCTTCTTCTGAAGAATTGCAGGAAGTACCCCATCATTTTATACAACAAATATCCATTGATCAGGATTACTCTGTTGGTGATTATGAAAGAGAAGCGATTGTATTATTGAAATCTCTTTTTAAGAAAAATTCAGTTGTTGTACTTGCTGGCGGAAGCGGATTGTATGTTGATGCAGTAGTATCGGGCCTTGATCGTTTCCCTGAGGTAGATGGTACTATTCGCAAAGAATTAAATTATACCCTAAAGCAAGAGGGGCTCCAAGTAATGCAGGAGCGATTACAACTACTTGATCCGGAATATTATCAAAAAGTTGACTTAGAAAACCCGCATCGGGTGATTCGAGCTTTAGAAGTGTGTATCGCTAGTGGACTCCCCTACTCTTCGTTTTTAAATAGAAAGAAAACCGAACGTTTTTTTAAAACGCTCACCGTTGGTATTCAAGCTGAAAGAGAAATTGTTTATTCAAGAATAAACCAACGTGTAGATAACATGATAGAGGAAGGTTTATTGGCGGAAGCTAAAAAACTGTATCCTAAAAAATATTTGAACGCCCTTCAAACCGTTGGGTATCGGGAAATATTCGCCTATTTGGAAGGAAAGTTCGAATTGGCTTTTGCCATTTCGGAAATCAAAAAGAATACGAGAAGATTTGCCAAACGACAGTTAACCTGGTACCGAAAGAGAGAAGATATCCTATGGGTATCCCATGATCTTCCTGCTAAGAAAGCAATAGAAAAAATACAGGAATATTTAACAGCAGATCACAATGCCTAGACCAACTATTTTTTATGTAATGGGAGTTTCCGGATGTGGTAAATCAACTATTGGCAACTTACTTGCACAACAACTCAAATACTCTTTTTTCGATGCAGATGATTATCATCCTAAAGCCAATGTAAAAAAAATGGCTGCAGGTAATCCCTTAGATGATCAGGATAGGGTGGGATGGTTAAAAATATTGAATGATTTAGCGATAAAGCATAAAAACGAAGGTGCCGTTATTGCATGTTCCGCTCTAAAAGAAATGTATCGCAATACTTTGAGCGATTCTATTGAAAAACATACCATGTTCGTTTATTTGGAAGGAACTTTTGACCAGATATTGGAACGTTTACAAGCAAGAAAGGGTCATTTTATGCCGCTACATTTATTACAATCACAATTTGAAACATTGGAACCTCCTAAAAATGCCATTCATGTTCCCATTTCCGATACTCCAGAGGAAATCGTTTCAGAAGTACTTCGTATCTGTACTACTTAAAATAGCTTAATCGTAAAACAAAAAAGCATCCCTCTCAGGATGCTTTTATAAATTTAAAAAGTGCGAGATTAAGATTCTGTTTTAATCACCAAACGGAAACCTTCCCCGTGTATATTTAAAATTTCGACCGTGTCATCTACTTTCAAGTATTTTCGAAGTTTTGCGATATACACATCCATACTTCTTGAAGTAAAGTAGTTATCATCGCGCCAAATCTTTGTCAAGGCCAGTTCTCTTGGCATCAAATCATTTTCATGCAGCGCCAATAATCGTAATAGTTCATTCTCTTTTGGAGAGAGCTTTATCGATTCAGTTTCTTTATATTTCAGGAAGCGAAGTTTCGAATTCAGATGGAATCCCCCGATCTGAAATTCGAATTTCTTACTATCGGCCAAGGTATTGGAAGATTTGCGTTGAATAATCGCTTTCAGCTTCATTAACAGCACTTCAGAATCGAAAGGTTTGTTCAGATAGTCATCTGCGCCGGCTTTATATCCTTTGAGCACATCCTCTTTCATTGTTTTCGCCGTAAGAAACACAATGGGTACATTTTCGTTCTTTTCGCGAATCTCTTTGGCCAAAGTAAAACCATCTTTATAAGGCATCATTACATCTAAAATACAGACGTCGAAGTTGTCTTTTTTAAATTTTTCAAAACCTTCCATGCCATTTTTCGCCAATGTAACGTCAAAATCGTTCATCGAAAGGTAGTCTTTTAAAACAATCCCAAAGTTGGGATCATCTTCCACTAAAAGTATTTTCTTGTTTACAGTTTCCATCGTTTGTTTAGATTAAGGGTAATTTTACATAGAAAGTGCTTCCTTTTCCTTTTTCACTTTCTGCGTAGACTTCACCTTGGTGATCGTCTACAATTTTTTTTACGTAGGCCAGACCAAGTCCATGCCCTTTTACGTTATGTAAATCTCCGGTGTGTTCCCGGTAAAATTTTTCAAAAACTTTTTTCAAAACCACTTTGCTCATCCCAGCGCCCTGGTCTTTGACCATCACAATAATAAAATTCTTTGCAACTTCGGTATAGACATCTATTTTAGGCGCCTCTGGGGAATACTTTATCGCATTATCCAACATATTTATAATTACATTGGTAAAATGCATATGATTTGCCAAAATCTCTGTGCGGGGAGCATCAAGATGCGTTTCAATATAGCCACCCCTGTCCTGTACAATTAATTCAACATGTGCAATTGCATCGGTTATTATGTCGTGAACATCAACCCTATCCTTACTAATATCCAATTGATTCTTTTCCAATTTAGAAATTCGCAATACATTTTCTACCTGCGCATGCATTCTTTTATTCTCATCTCGTATCATTTGTAGATACCGCAATACCTTTTCCTTATTATCAATAATCTTCGGGTTCTTAATTGCTTCCACCGCTAAATTAATAGTAGCTATGGGGGTTTTGAATTCATGCGTCATATTGTTGATAAAGTCAGATTTGATTTCCGAAATTTGTTTCTGCCTTATTAGTTGATAAATAGCTCCCGAATATGAAGCAACAATTACCAACGTAAAAAGTAGGGAAAGAACTGCCATTCCCAGGATTTGCTGAATCAAGAACTTTTTCTTTTTTGGAAACGTGATCAGCAACGAAAAATCGGTATCCCCTTCACTGTCTTCAAAGATTGGAGATTTGTACACTTGGCTATTTGCAAATTTGAATTTTCTAGACTTCACTTTCGTGGGCAAACCTTTGCTGTAAATACCATATTCATAATCAATGTCAAGATTGCGATTGGTAAGTTCCCGGTTTAACTGAAGTTCAATTTCCTGTTTGGAAACCCTTTTATGAATAGGTTCTCGTTTTGCATATTTACTAAAAACATCATCAAACTGGGCCTTCTCAACACTTGAGAGATTTCCGATTTTCTCTAATTTCTTAATTGGGTTCAACTTAAAAGTTTTCCCGTCAAGACCAAAACCATCTTTAAAGGTCGTAGTGGTCCGTTTACTCGTGAAATTACTGATTCTTGTAGAATCTTCCTTATTATCATTGTCAAAGAACGTAGATGCGATATCATAACTTTCCTCTAAAATACCATGCGAATAATACAGTATTTCGTTAGAGTTTAAATCACGATCAATAAAAAAGATGTTTTTATAACTAGTAGAAGTAGGTTTCCCCACACTGTCATTTGACAAATAACGCTCCGAATAATCTCGAATCTCACGCTTTGCGATTTTATCCGTTACCTTTCCCAACACCTGCGAAACAGCGTTCGAAAATTGTTCTTCTTTGTCGGTTACCGACTTTTTGATCCAAAAGCCTTGTACAAAAATTATCCCGATCAAGGACAGGCTCATAAGAACAACTAAAAGAACAAATAGTTTCTTGTTCATCTTTTGAGTAAAATTAAAGATTTAACATCTATAGCATTCCACGTTTAACCTAACCTTAACAAAAATGTTAAAATTTGGGTTTATTACCTATTCTCATGCAGCAAACGATTTACCTCTTTCACCTTTAAAGCTGTGGTCGCCAAATCAATATTATCGATGATATAATCACTTAAAGAAATCTTTTTAGCGTCTGGTAATTGGTGTTTCATTCGGGCCTCAATATTTTCTATTTCAACGCCATCCCTTATCATAACTCTCTGTAAACGTGATTCTTTTGAAGCAGTTACCAGTATAATCATATCGTAAAAATCTTGCATATTATTTTCAAAAATTATCGCAGTCTCTTGAATTACAAAGGGGGCATCTTGGTGTTTGGCCCATTTTAAAAAATGGTTTCTAACCGCAGGATGCACAATGGCATTTAGCTTTTGAAGTAATGCACTGTCATTAAATATTTGACTTGAAAGGTACTTTTTGTTTAACTTTTTATCCTTGTAGGCCTCATTCCCAAATAGTTCAATTATTGCCTTTTTAAGCTTTTTTGACTTTCGCATCAGCTTTTTGGCTTCTTCATCAGAATTATATACGGGCACTCCCAGGGCGGCAAACATTTTTGCGACCGTTGTCTTTCCACTCCCTATACCTCCGGTAAGACCTACTAACTTCATTCTCGTTTTAAAATATAATCTACTTGATCTTTAAGAACGTTTACCGCATGAACACCTAACGGTTTTCTAACAAGTTCAATTTTAATAACGTTCTGATTACTTTCAGAAGTTAAACTGTAATCGGCCTCCAACTCAAAATCGGAGGATTTCAGTTCTTTCAAAATATTCAAATTGGCTTTCACCAATACCTGCACTTTATTAGGAAATGTCTGAACCAAAACACCTTCTGGCAAATTGATTACCGTTACAGGAACATTCAACACCTTTTCCGAAAAACGGGATACTTGTCCTTTTACCAACACCGTTTTGTCTGAAAAACTAGTATGCTGTATTCCTCCCGGTGCCAATAAGGTAACATTTGTCGAAAAATCAGAGGTCAAATCTGTCAATTCTGATCGGAACGTTCGTATTTCTGTAATGGTATCAACCTCGTTCTTGGGGCCTTTTACAGTTACTGAATCGGGCTCGATTTGTAAAGCACCCTCTAAAAGATAATTTTGAGGAAAACCTAGTTGTATCTGTGAAATAACGGGAACTTTCTTCGAAATAACGCGGTAAAACTCAAATTGCAAGGAATCCCCGTCGGTCTCAAGCAATTTTACTCCCCCTTTCAATTGACCATCTAGCTGCCGTTTGCAATCTTCAGGAGTAATGAAGAAAGTAGTCCCCTCCCTTTGTACTAAAGATAAATCGATTTTTAAGTCTTTTTTGAAAAGATTGAAACCCAAAAACTGAAACCCAACGGCTTCTAACTTTAAATTAATTTTAGATTTTGAAGCCTTTACTAACAACATACTATCCGGCGGATTTATATACGCTAAATTAAAGGAAGAATTACTTGCATACCGGTCTGATAAATTGTTGATGAACCATGCCAATCCCGAGCAGAGCAAAAACAAGAAAAAGAGCTTTACTTTGCGTGTTTTAAGGATATTTTTAACTTTTTGTATCACGGATCAGGGTTCAGCACATTTATTTGAAAAACAATTTAGGAAATACTTCTTGAGGGGCCTTTTTGCTAAAGTTAATCAAGATGGTCGACTTTAAAAAACCATAACCATACCCCACGAATTGGATAGACACCGCAAAAAGCGATAATATCGCAATGGCTAAACTGCGATTCTTCAACAAAGAATCGATAAATAACAATACAAAATAGATACCGTACAACCATAAAGGCAATGGAATTGTTGCAATTGACAACACAATAGCCGCTAAAAAACCTATACAAAAAAAGGTAGGGAACCAATAAATAATTTTCGCAGTACTTGGGTGCCATTTATTAAGAATGGGGCGCACCATTCCAAATTTATTCACTTGAATGTAAAATTTGTTCCAATCAATTCTCCTTTTATGATATACAAAAGCTTCCGGAATAAGTTTCGTACGATATCCTGCATTCCAAATACGGATGGTGAGGTCAGGATCTTCCCCAGGATGTATTTTACCATAACCACCTACTTTTTCAAAGGCTTCTTTTGATATTCCCATATTAAAACTCCTAGGCTGAAATTTACCTACTCTAGTCTTACCACCACGGATACCACCAGTTGTCAAAACCGCTGTCATCGCATAATTAATGGCCTTTTGCACCAAGCTAAAAGATGCGTGTGCGGCATCTGGACCGCCGTAACAATGCACAAACTCTTCTTCCAATGCTTTTGTCGCTTCCTCTAAATATTGCGGGGGAAGAATACAATCAGAGTCTAGTACAATAAAATAGTTGCCCTTTGCTCGTCGCATCCCATAATTTCGTGAATCTCCGGGACCAGAGTTGGTCTTTTCTAAATACGAGATATTCAGTTGTTCCTGAAATTGTGTCACTTGGTTTTTAGAATCTACGGTAGATCCATCTTCGACTATCACAATCTCATAAGGCCTACTATAAGTTTGTTTCACGAAACTCTCTAGCAGTTCCCGAATCTCATCAGGTCTATTGTAAACAGGAATTATAAATGAAAAAGATAGACTCATTGCTGTTAAATAACAAAGCCATTCACCGAGGCAAATGGCTTCTTTACCATTTAGGTATTTAGTTCGAAAAGTAATCTATTACTTCTTGGCTTACCCCGGTATTGGAAAAACCTCCGTCATGAAACAAGTTTTGCATCGTTACCATTTTCGTCAAATCTGAAAACAGGGACACAGTATAGTTTGCGCAGTCTTGCGCCGTTGCGTTTCCTAAGGGCGACATTTTTTCGGCATAACTAATAAAACCATCGAACCCCTTTACTCCTTGCCCGGCCGTAGTGGGTGTTGGCGATTGGGAAATCGTATTAACACGTACCTTCTTTTCCTTACCATAGAAATAACCAAAACTACGTGCTACCGATTCTAAATAAGCCTTATTGTCTGCCATATCATTGTAATCGGGAAAAACACGTTGGGCAGCCATATAGGTAAGAGCAACAATACTACCCCATTCGTTCATGGCATCTGCCTTGTATAAACTTTGCATTACTTTGTGAAAAGAAAGGGCAGAAACATCCCAGCCCTTGGTGGTAAAATCATATTTCTCATCGGTGTAGTGTCTCCCTTTTCGTACGTTGACCGACATCCCTATAGAATGTAGTACAAAATCTATTTTGCCGCCCAGTATTTCCATAGATTGGCTTACCAGCGCATCCAAGTCTTCTTGTAAGGTGGCGTCTGCAGGAATTACTTTAGACCCTGTTTGAGCCGCCAATTCTTTTATTTGCCCCATTCGCATTGCTATCGGGGCATTGCTCAAGACAAAAGTACCGCCTTCTTCATGAATCTTTTCTGCCGTTTTCCAAGCAATTGAATTCTCGTCCAGGGCACCAAAAATAATTCCTTTTTTACCCTTTAATAAATTGTATGCCATGTGATAATTTTCTTTAATTGTGGTTGGCTTCAAAGATATTAAAAATTAACGCGCAGAACCGGCATTGATTTGTTGGAAAAAAACATAAAACAATGGGTTGGTTTCTATTATAAATCGGAACTTTTACTCTTTAGAGCCATTACATTAATTAAGTAATTGCCGAGCATGTGCCAAAGCAGAATCGGACAAAGCTTTCCCATCTAGCATTTCAGCCAACTCTATCACCCTTTCATCTAGGGTTAAAGCTTGCATATATGTTTGCGTAGCACCATCTTTTTCTGATTTAAAGACCTTAAAATGTTGATCTCCCTTAGAAGCTACTTGTGGAATATGAGTAATCGAAAATACCTGCATAGCACTGCTCATCGATTGCATAATGTCTCCCATTTTATTGGAAATCTCCCCAGAGACACCCGTATCTATCTCATCGAACATCATTGTGGGCAGCTGTTCATATTTCGCCAAAATCGACTTTATCGTCAACATGATACGCGAAAGTTCTCCGCCCGAGGCCACTTTTTTAAGAATTCCAAAGTCAGCTCCCTTGTTGGCCGAAAACAAAAATGTTAAGTCATCCTTGCCATTATTCTTAAAAGCGTCTGAAGGTGCCAACGTTATTTTGAAGGATGCGCTCGCCATACCTAAACTACTTAAACTGGCCAGCATTTGTTTCTGCAGACCCGGTATCGCCTTTTGTCTTTTCGTGCTTATTGTATTTGCCGTTTTTTCCAATAGGGTCTTTTGTATTTGCAACAGGCTTTCCTTAGCAGTTATACTTGCCTCTAAACTCTCTGTAACACCTACCTTGTCTGAGAGGGTTTCTTTGATTTTTAATAATTCGGAAACCTCGCTTACATCGTGTTTTCTTTGTAAATCATATAACAGCTGTAATTTGCCATTCACCTGTTCAAGTATTTCAGGATTGGCATCAGTAGCGTCTTGAAAGGATTCTAACTCATTGGTAATATCATCTAATTCTATAAAAACAGATTGTATTCGGTCATTTAACTGTGCATACTTGCTTCCAAGCGATGACAATTTAATCGACACTTGTTTCAATTCGGATAACAATCCTAAAATTCCCCCTTGCTCGTTAGTCAACATTTGGTGTCCTTTGGAAAGCTGTTCTAGAATCGCGCCAACATTGTTCAATTGTTCATATTCCGATTCTAATTCTTCCTGCATTCCCTCTTTAAGGGTCGCCGTTTCTAGTTCTTGTAACAAGAAACTATTATAGTCATGTTCTTTATCTGCCTCTTTCTGAAAATCGATCAATTCCTGTAACGCATGTTCGGTAGTTCTATATGCTGCCAATTGTGTCTGATAGGTAGCTAGTACCTTTCCATTCTCTGCCAAGGCATCAATTAGTTTTAACTGAAAATCGCTTTCCGTTAGCCGTAAAGTTTGGTGTTGTGAATGCACATCGATCAAGCGGCCTCCAAGTTTCGTCAGTACATCAAGGGTAACTGGGGAATCGTTTACAAAAGCTCTCGACTTGCCGCTCGGTAGTATCTCCCGGCGTATAATGGTATGCGCCTCGTAATCTAAATCTTGTCGCTTAAAAAAAGCGCCCAAGCCATAGTTGTCTATTTGAAATTCGGCTTCGATAATACACTTAGTTTGCTTATCGCGCAGCGAACTCAAATCAGCTCTTTTACCAAGCACCAGTGAGAGTCCGCCCAACAAAATAGACTTACCAGCCCCTGTTTCACCTGTTATTACGGTAAAACCTTTTGTGAACGACACATTTAAATGGCCGATAAGTGCGTAGTTTTTAATAGAGAGGTTTGCTAACAAATTTTCAGGATATTAGGTATACAAAGATATACTTTATCCCAATCAATAGAAATCTAAAATAGGTAGCTACTCTTGCTTTGGGGAAAAATCTTCCCTTTAAGAGTGAGGTGTAGGCAAAACTAGTATTTAATATCATTCCATGTACTGGAATAAAATGGGGCAACGCGATTTAAGGTTTCTTTTAAGGCCACAATATCGGTTTTGGGGCCGTCGGAGAATATATTTTGTATCTCGTCCGATTTAGCGTCGAAAAAAGTTTGGATCAAAAACGCATTGGGTCTGCGTTTGATCATCGTTTCGAATAATTTCATAGTCCCTGAGATGACTTGTTTCCCGGTACTATTATTGTCAGCCAAAACATCCATCCCCTTGCGATGGTAATTGTACATTGCCACCCGGTACTCCCTATAGGTATTTGACATAAGGTTATCGACCAACTCAAAACGACTTCTATTGTTGTCGGTAGATTGTTCCCAGCCAGATGCGTTACTTCCCTGAGCCTGTGCAACTATGCGTTGTGCGATTCTATAACTGTCGTTACCACCTTCCAAAGAAAAGGTATCTGCATCCAATCCTAAAATTATATAAACGTAGTAAGAGATTACACTTACAAGGTTCGATTCGAAAACATTCTCATTAAAGACCAATGGTTGAAACTCAATGTATTCAAAATCAAAATCATTGTCCTTGAAATTAAAGATCGGTGTGTCGTAGGAGGTATTGAATACAGGTCGAGATGACTGTATTTGAAGGGTTCCTTTGAATCTGTTAGAGTCAAAATCGGTAATGGTTATAAACATTTGTGCATTGACCCTCTCATTTTCTTTATACGAGCGATTGGTCCACTTATTTTTATTCACAAAATCGTTCAAGGACCTTTCCAAGGTTTTGAATATCTGTTGGTTCGTTTGGGAAACTTGATCTGAATTTACGGTTATAGTACATGTTAGTTCCTGTGCGATAACGCCCAAACCGAACATAGTGAAAACAAAAAGGATAAGTAAGTTACGCATGGATTCTTTGAATAATTTCGTTCCAAATATCCGCGGCCACTTCGGCCTTGGTTTTTAGTTCAAACGTTTTAATAGTCAAATTCTTATCTATGAACTGTATTTTATTGGTAGCCTTACCAAAGCCGGCCCCAGGGTCGTTCAAGGAGTTGAGCACAATAGCATCTAAATGTTTTCGTTCCAATTTCCCTTTGGCATTGGCCACCTCGTTTTCGGTCTCCAAGGCAAAGCCAACCAAAAACTGTTTTTGCTTTTGCTCTCCTAAGGAAAGAAGGATGTCTTTGTTCTTCGTAAATTCAATCGAAAGGTCGTTGTCGGATTTTTTTATTTTCTGTTCTGCGACCGATTTTGGTCTGTAGTCGGCCACTGCAGCTGCACAGATTGCAATATCTATACTTTTATAGTGCTTATGAACGGAATTGTACATTTCCTCGGCAGAAACGACTCTTACTAACTCGATCATCAAATGGTCGAGTACCAGATGAGACGGACCTGTTACTAAAATAACAGATGCCCCTAATTCGGCAGCTGCTTTAGCCAGCTCAAACCCCATAAGTCCAGAAGAATGATTTCCTATAAAACGAACAGGATCAATCGCCTCATAGGTTGGGCCAGCTGTAATCAGCACTTTTTTCCCTTTGAGCGGTTGTCCTTCAGACAAGTGATCGGTCATAAAACTAACTATATCTTCTGGTTCGGCCATGCGCCCTTCACCGTAAAGGCCACTCGCAAGCTCGCCGGAAGTAGCGGGAATCATCACATTTCCAAAAGCTTTCAATTTTTCAAAAGAAATCTGGGTCGAAGGATGCTTATACATATCCAAATCCATCGCAGGTGCAAAGAAAACAGGGCATTTAGCCGAAAGGTATGTTGCCAACAATAGATTATCACAGCTGCCATTTGCCATTTTTGACATGGTATTGGCGGTTGTCGGGGCTATTAAAAATAAATCCGCCCACAGTCCTAAAGACACATGATTGTTCCATTCTGTAGTATCCCCTTCTTCTTTCACAAAGGCCGTAAGTACAGCATTTTTAGATAAGGTAGCCAAGGTAAGGGGTGAAACAAAAGAGCTGGCACTTTCAGTTAAAATAACTTTAACTTCAGCGCCAGCTTTTATAAGTAAACGAACAAGAAACGTAGTTTTGTAAGCAGCAATGCCCCCGGTTATTCCTAAGAGGATACGCTTACCTACCAACATATTACTTCGATTCTTTGTCGGTGTTTCTATGGTATATTTTTTCATGCAACCATTCTTCCACTGCCAAGGCATGTGGTTTTGGTAATTTCTCGTAGAATTTGGAAACCTCTATCTGTTCTTTATTTTCAAAAACTTCTTCGAGACTGTCGCTATAAGTGGCAAACTCTTCTAACTTTTCGAGCAGTTCTTTTTTAATCTCTGAATTGATCTGCACCGCTCTTTTTGCTGCGATAGAGATCGCCTCATAAATATTATCGGTTTGTTGGTCGAACTCGTTCTTATTGATTGTTACCGTAGAAACGGGTGCTTTCGAATTTTTAAGGTCATTCATGTTCATAATATCAGCTAATTATTTTGCTTCCTTTTCAGGAACATCCTGTAATTCTTTTTCAATTTTTTCTAAGAGACCATCCGCCTTTTTGGCAAATCTCGTCTCTGGGTACTGTTTTTTCAAAAGGTTGTAAGCAGCTTTGGCTTCTCCAAACCGTACTTCTTTTAACCAATTAGCGCTATTCATCGCATACATAGTAGCAGATTCGAATCGATAGTACATGGCATCTTCTGTATAAACAGAACCTGGATAATCTGTCAGAAAATTATCGAAGGCCGAAATCGCGGGCACTAAAAATGAAAGGTCAAACTCTCCTAATTTATTAAACTGTTTTGCTATTGAGTACGCTTTTCTTTCTTTCTTAGTGGTTAATTCACTGGCCATTTGGTTGGCCTCCTTAAAGTACTCGGACTCAGGATAAAGATTGATAAATGTCTGAAGTTTAGCCAGAGCCTTATCTGTATCTGTTTGATCCAACGTATGCTCCGGACTTAACATAAAGTAGCACTTAGCTCCCAAAAATGATGCTCTGGCAGCCTTATCACTTTGCGCATACGACTTTACAAATCGCTCGAATTGATAACCGGCCATGCTATAATTTTTTGTCTGAAAATAAGTATCTGCCAAAAAGAACATCACACGCTCTCCTTGTGGCTTCCCAACATATTTTGGCGCTATTTGTTCGAACAATCTATTTGCACGTTTGTAATCTCCTTCATCATACAGTTTTTGAGCCAACTCGTATTTAGACTTTACATCCTCGTTCTTGAGCACACTCTGATACTCACTGCAAGATGCAAGTAATACGGTTAATACCATTAAAAGTTGTACTGTTCTCATTTTAAAAAACATTTTGCAAAATTACGGAAAATCCACGGATTTAAAAAACAAATTTTTAATCACTAAAATAGGCGGTCTTTTAAATTTAAGAAAAGGTTTTGGCTAAGATTTAACGAACTAGACGGTTAATTTCCCCAACTTCCCAACAACTGTTTTCAACTCTTCCTTTAATGCGGTGCTAGCTTCTATTAGAGGGAGACGTACCTTGGCACTGCCTAGACCTAGAAATTCAAATATGGCCTTGATCCCGGCAGGATTCCCCTCTTTGAAAATAAGATTCATTGCTTTTGCTAGGGCCTCATGCAATTCTTGCGCTTCTGTACGCTTTTTTTTCAAACCTAAATCGATCATTTTAGAAAACTCGAAAGGCAAGCCTTGCCCCAATACAGAAATGACTCCGGCTCCGCCAGCAAGCACCGTTGCCAATGCCGTAGGGTCATCTCCTGAAATAACCAAAAAGTCTTTCGGCTTTTTTTGAATCAACTCTTTTATCTGATCGATATCACCACATGCTTCCTTAATAGCCACAATAGTATCACAATCATTGGCAAGACGTATCGTAGTTTCAGGCACCATATTACTTCCCGTTCTGCCCGGCACATTGTAAACTATAATGGGTTTTTCGGTAGCGCTGGCGATAGCCTTAAAATGCTGGTAAATACCCTCCTGCGTTGGTCTGTTATAATAGGGAGATACGGAAAGTATTGCGGTAAAGCTAGAAAGATCCCATTGCTCCAATTCTTCAACTACCGCTGAGGTATAATTGCCCCCTACCCCAAGAACCAAGGGAAGTCTCCCTGCGTTCGCAGTAATAATAGCATCGGCGACTATTCTTTTTTCATGCTTGCGAAGTGTAGCAGATTCTCCCGTGGTACCTAAGACCACTAAATAGTCGATTCCTCCATCGATACAGTGCTCTACAATCTGACCGAGCGAAGCCACGTCTACTTCTCCTTCTTTTGTAAAAGGAGTTACCAATGCAACGCCGGTTCCTACCAATTCTTTCATTTCACAATTATTACAACACCCGAAGGTGTTGCTTCAGGCTGAGATTAATTACTTATTTCGTTTAGTACCCCAAGGTACTTTTTTAATTCTTTCTTAAAAACCTTAAAATCGGTCAAGGATACATCTAGGATCAAATCGTTGAAATAACTATCAACTTCGGTAAAACCTACCCGAAAACGCGCTTTTGTCTTTACGCTCATCAATTTCATCAATAAATTATCCTCTTTATAATAATTGACCAATAAATCGTATTCCCGACTCAGGAATTCCAACGCATAACTATTTTCGATTTCTCCGTTCCAACCTAGGTCTTTATCGGAAAAAACCGGCGTGGAATAGGGTGAATTTTTGTCATAATAACTTTTATAACCTATGATTTTAACGGCATTGGGCCGTAAAGCATATTCTTCCTGAAATTGATAAAAAACATCCGCGTTTTCGAATTGGTCCATATCCACGATACAAGCTACGGAAGTAATACCACGCGAACGGTTCGCAGGAACCACGGGTTTCTTCAAAGCCTCCTTCAAGAATTTTTCACCAGATCGATACTTGAACTTATCTTTTATTCCCTTAAACATGTATTTTTACATTTTGTTCCCCCATTTTCTCTTTGTGTGAACTTAAAAGTAGGATAGGGTATTACAAATGTAAAGAATATCCATTCACATCATAAGACAAAGATAAAAAGGATTATGATTTTAAAAATAAAACATTTTGTTGCAATTATAACAATCGAGATATTCTCCGCTTGCCAGAACCAGCCACAAAGTCTTTCCGAAATTAAGGCAAAACAACTGCCCATTTCAGATTCTATAAGCGATAACGCAGCCATAGAGGCCTTCGTGCGTCCCTATCGTAAGCGAATTGATGCGGTTTTGGATAGCACGCTCGCCTTTGCTTCTAAACCAATCTCAAAAGAAGATGGTTATTACAACAGTACGGCCGGAAATCTTATGGCCGATATTGTTCTTCAGCAGGCCAGTCCTATTTTTAAGCAGCGTACGGGAAAGGAAATCGACTTCGTACTCTTGAATCATGGTGGTATTCGATCGGTCATTTCAGAAGGGCCCGTATCTGCCCGTACCGCCTACGAAGTAATGCCCTTTGAGAATAGTATTGCCGTTGTGGAGCTTTCTGGACAATCGATTCTAGCACTTATTGATTACCTTATTGCTTCTAAACGTGCGCATCCTGTTAGCGGTATTCAGGTAGTACTAAACAAAAACGATGAACTACACTCCCTTAAGATTGGCGGCAAAGCCTTTGACATAAATCAGCATTACTGGGTAGCTACTAGTGACTACCTGACGAATGGAGGGGATAGCATGGTATTTTTTAAAGATGCACTGAACATTACGACGGTAGATTATTTAATTAGGAATGCCTTGATCGATTATTTTAAAAGGGTAGACACACTGGCTCCCATAATTGATGACCGTTTTTACAAAATAGAATAGGTCTCTTTAAAACAGGGATGGTCCGTCATCCTTCACGAATAAAAAGAACGCCTTATACCTTACAACATATGGAACGAAGAAAATTCTTGAAAAATGTTTCGGCCTCGACCGCCTTGGTAGGTTTGGGCGGATTCTCACTGCAGTCATGCGCACTTAAGGCAAAAAAGAAGATTACGATCTTGCATACAAATGATGTACACAGTCATATTGATGCATTTCCTAAAGATCACAGCCAATTTCCTGGTTTAGGTGGACTTGCAAAACGGGCTTCGTTAGTTGATTGGATACGAAAAGAAAACACGAACACGCTCTTATTCGATGCCGGTGATATTTTTCAAGGAACACCTTACTTTAATTTTTATGGGGGCGAATTGGAGTTCAAATTAATGTCGATGTTAAAATACGACGCCGCCACCATTGGTAATCATGATTTTGATAATGGTATTAATGGCCTTTATGCACAGTTGCCCCACGCAACATTCGAACTGATCAATGCAAATTACGATTTCAGCAATACCGTATTGGATGGCCATATAAAACCATATAAAACCTACCTCGTAGACGACATCAAAGTTGGTGTTTATGGGGTTGGTATTGAATTAGAGGGGCTTGTAACAAAGGCATTGTACAAAGAAACCGGCTATTTAAACCCCTATGAAATAGCCATAGATACGGAAAAAACATTGAAGCATACCGAACAGTGCGACATAATCGTTTGTCTTTCACATCTTGGATATCAGTACCAAAACATACGTAGACCCTATGACCTTGAACTTGCCAGCAAGACCAAGTATACCGATTTGATTATTGGCGGGCATACCCATACATTCCTAGATACCCCGACCATCGTTAAAAACGGGGCCAGTCGAAATGTGCTAGTGAACCAAGTAGGCTGTTTTGGGGTGAATTTGGGACGAATCGATTTTTACTTTGACAATCAAAAAAACCTAGCTGCATCTGGTGTTAGTATTAAGGTATAGATAAGGAGACGAAGCTCTTCCATACCGAAATTATATCTTGAAAAGGTATATTTCTCTAATTAGGCTTTACAAATATCATTGCAAGCACCTTCGTAATATAGCGATAATCGGATTTAACGAACTTTGAATATGCCTCAAAAACATTTCAAATATGCCGCGTTAGCGTCGTTTGTTCCATTTCTATTTGTTTACAAAATTTCTCGGTTTACCCTTCCTCAATTGGTTTTACAGGCTTACGGGGTATTTTATCACTTTTTCATTCCCCCATATAAATTGCCTAGCAATAGCTTCGTTTCCCGCAAAAATACAACGCCAATTTTCGTTTGATAACCCCCTATAGCTATAAATGCATGAATTAAGGAATCGATTGCATCACCGGGCAACTCTTGGCAGAAAAACCCTTATCCCAACAGCCGGAAAATAGTGATTTAAGTGAAATTTCGATCGTTTTCCAGACCGAATCGGATAAGAATTTATAATTTTTCAAACCCAACTAAGAGGTTCCTACAAGGAAAAAAAATGATTCAATTAAACAATTCGAAGCAACCAAATTAAAGAAATTACGTCTTATGAATATTAAAGTACTACATGATGAAAAAAGGAATTTTATTTTTTACATTAATAGGGTTTTTATTCTCCTGTAATGATGATGATAATTCTTCAGAAATTGAATTGGTAGGTACTTGGAAATTAATTGAAGTTTTAGTCGGTTCAGGAGATGGGAGTGGAGTATTTGAAACAGTAAACAGCGAAAAAATTTTAGAATTTCAAAAAGACGGAATCGTTACATCAAATGGACGTATATCTGCAGCTTCCGTGGAGGCAAACGTCTCTAATAGACTACGGTATTCAGTAACTGAATCGGTTATTTTTTCTGATGGTTTTAGCAGTATGAAATTTGAAATAACTGATTCATTCTTGATTGTAGATAATCTTTGCACCGAACCTTGCCAATCTAAGTATGCAAAAGTTCGATAAAACTACTTACAGCATTTTTTCGTCTTACAGGATATACTTTAAACTTTCGAAGCCCTTCTGTATTTCAATCCTTTTCTGACTTATTGGTATTTATATATTTTAAATCGATTTATGTACTTGTCCTTCAGCCGAGAACGCTCTAATAAAATCGATTGGCCCTAACGCAACCAAATATCCGGATCCAAATAAAACATTCGCTTCCAGCCCTGAACCGAGACCTCGTCATACAGATGAGGGTACGGAAAAGGCGATGTAATCGCATAGTGCAAATGCGGTGGCTTTCCCTTCGCATTTCCTGAGTCTCCCACGGTTCCTATTACCGCGCCACTGCCCAAAGGTTTAAAAATATGAGTTTTGATCTCATCTAAATGGGCATAGTAATGAAATCGCCACTTTGGCCCTAGAACCATTACCGACTTGCCTCCCTTTCCGCCTTCATGGGTATAAACTACAATACCTTTTGTAGCGGCAATCACATCGGTGCCTTTCTCAGCAAAAATATCGATTCCCTTATGAGTAATAGAGCTACCCCATGGATAAGCCCAAAACGATTTTTCATTCCAGCTTTTACCTGTTGCTCCTTTTACAGGAATAACCATTTGCTGTGGAATTAAAAAACCAATTGCAAGAACCAAGAAAGGCAACCAAAACCACTTTCGGAACGATCGGTTGCGCACTATAAAGGCAAATACCGATAGTAGGGCAAGCCAAAAACGGCTGGTCGTGTTCGTTATCATAATAAACTATTAAAGCATCGCCAAAAACTCTTGTTCCGTAATGATGGGCACGCCCAACCCTTCGGCCTTAGTTCGTTTACTTGGCCCCATTTTATCTCCCGCGACCAAATAGGCCGTTTTGGAGGAAATACTAGAACCCACCTTGCCCCCATTGTTTTCGATCAGTTTTTTAAGTTCATCTCTGCTCACCGTTTCAAAAACTCCTGAAACAACCACTGTAAGACCTTTGAGCGTATCTGTCTGGTTCTCTAATTGCTCTTCGGACAAAGAGAACTGTACTCCATACCCCTTTAGGCGATCAATGGTTTCTCGATTGGTTTCATTTCTGGAAAATTCTACCACCGATCGGGCTATTCGTTCGCCAATTTCATCAACCGCCACAAGTTCCTCCTCAGAAGCTGCCATCAAAGCATCAATGTTCTTATAGGCCTTTGCCAGTTTTTTAGCCACCGTTTCGCCTACAAAGCGAATTCCCAAAGCGAACATGACCCGCTCAAACGGGATTTGCACAGATGCCGCCACCCCGTTCACCAAATTTTCGGCAGACTTCTCGGCCATTCGTTCCAACGGCACCACCTGCTCCTTGGTAAGCGTATACAGATCCGCATAATTGGTAATAAGACCTTCCTTAAATAACAACTCAATGGTCTCACTCCCCATACCCTCAATATCCATAGCCTTGCGAGAAATATAATGCTGTATGCGGCCTGTGATTTGAGGCGGACAACCATAATAATTCGTGCAGTAGTGTTTGGCATCACCTTCAGTGCGTGTTAATTCGGTTTCACATTCAGGACATTGGTCGATGTAGTTGGCGGCTTCGGAACCTACGGGCCTTTTAGCAAGGTCGACTTTGATGATTTTTGGTATAATCTCTCCGCCTTTTTCCACAAAAACGGTATCCCCTTCCCTGATATCCAATTTGGCAATCTGATCTGCATTGTGCAAGGAGGCTCTTTTCACCGTGGTACCCGCCAACAATACCGGTTCTAAATTTGCCACCGGAGTAATCGCCCCGGTTCGCCCTACCTGATAGGTAATCTCATTGAGCACCGTAGACACTTGCTCTGACTTGAATTTATAGGCCATTGCCCAACGGGGTGATTTGGACGTAAAACCAAGCTCATCTTGCTGTTGTAAGCTGTTTACTTTAATAACAACGCCATCTGTTTCATAGGGCAAATCATGCCGATGTATGTCCCAATAGTCAATAAATGCCATTACCTCTTGGGTAGTTTTGCATAGTTTGGCAACTGTGGGCACCTTAAAACCCCAGCCCCTTGCCTTATCCAGCATTTGCCATTGCGATTCGATACCGGTATTTGGACCCACTATACCATATAGTAAACAGTCTAAGGGACGCTGCGCGACCAAAGCACTGTCTTGTAATTTCAAACTTCCCGAAGCGGTGTTCCTAGGATTCATATACGGCTCTTCCCCATTCGCAATTCGCTCTTTATTCATTTGTTCGAAGCCTTCGAACGGGAGTACAATTTCTCCCCGAATATCAAACTTTGACGGGAAATCTCCTTTTAACCGCAAGGGAACCGATTTTATAGTTTTTATATTGGTGGTCACATTATCTCCCTGTGTACCATCGCCGCGGGTAACGGCCCTTGCCAATTGCCCATTTTCATAGGTAAGACTTATCGAAGCACCGTCGTACTTCAATTCGCAGGTAAAGGCCACCTCCACATCGCCCAACACACGTTCTATTCTTTTTTCCCAATCTTCTAGATCTTCTTTAGAGTACGAATTATCAAGGGAATACATGCGATGATCATGTACCATTGTCTCAAAATTTTTCGTAACAGCACCTCCAACCCGCAAGGTCGGTGATGTTGGATCATAAAACTCAGGGTGATTCTGCTCCAATTCCTGAAGCTGCTTAAGCATATGATCGAACTCATAGTCCGAGATCGTCGGGGTGTCTAGGACATAGTAGTTATGGTTGTGCGCTCTAAGTTCTTTTCGGAGTGTCTCTATTTGTTCTTGATCGGTCATATGATTTCAACTAATGCTATTCTGATACAATCGGTTTATTCAATTTCTGGATGGTTTCACATAAAGGTCATACCTGATCTTTTTGAATCCATTTTGGCAAGGGTAGCGGCTTGTAGGCCTTCATTTTTTTTAAGAGTCCGGAAACCGTCCCATCCACCAGTAACATTTCGTAATTTTCTTGCTTTAGAAAGCCCTGTGCAACCATTTTACGAAGCATCGCCAATAAATCGTCGTAAAAACCATTGGTATTTAAAATACCGATCGGCTTCCGATGCAGTCCCAGTTGTGACCAAGTAATCATTTCAAAAAGTTCTTCCAAGGTACCATACCCGCCAGGCAGCGTAATTACACCATCTGAAAGCTCATGCATTTTTAGTTTGCGTTCATGCATGTTTTCGGTAATTATCAATTGGGTAAGTCCTGGATGGTACACTTCTTTTAACATTAAAAAATTGGGAATTACCCCGATTACCTTTCCTCCTTTATCTAACGCACCTTGCGCAACTTTTCCCATTACGCCTATTTTCGCGGCTCCATAAACTAGCGTTCTATTGGTTTCTGCCAAGGTAGCGCCTAGTTTAATGGCGGACGCTAACACTTGAGGGTCATTCCCCTCACTACTACCACAAAATACTACGATACTCTTCATTTGTATATTTTTTCCTAATTAGGAAATTAAACAATTCCCAGCTTGTCAAAGAAAACTCTTGGCACTTTATAGTTCCCTCACTGCGGTGCCCGTTATTTTCACCTTCCCGCCAAAAGGCAAGGCTGCAGCTTCATAGATGGTCCTTGCAGGTCTTCTCCCTTCTGGAAATAGGCTTATAAAAATACTATTTACAACGGGTAAATCTTCTAAATCATCAAAGGAGATATCGACAAAGGTTACCTCTTCCTTTGCGAAGCCCGCTTTTGTAAGGGCCGCAAAAAAATTAGCAAATGCCAACGCTGTCTCTTCCTCAATAGTTCCTGCGATATAATCCCCATCCGCGCTGACCGCCAACTGCCCGCTTACAAAACACATATTGTTGGCAACCACGGCATGGCTTATAGGGTTTGCCCATTTCGGAAGGCCGGCTCCCTCGGTTATATATTTCTTACCCATGATTTATTTTAAAGTTCCCATTAACATTCTGTCGTTACCATACATATCCTTGCGCAGTTGTATCTCATTCCAGATAGTGGTTTTTAGAAGTGATTTGGTTTCTTCCCCTAGATATTGATTTATCTCTAAAAATAAACTCCCTTTCTTATTGAGGTTATTTTCGGCGAACTCTACAATTTTTTTATAAAACAGTAGGGGGTCATCATCGGGAACGAACAAAGCCAAACCGGGTTCATGGTCTAGCACATTTGACTGGATCTCCTTTTTTTCCGATTCTCGCACATAAGGAGGGTTCGAAACAATTACATCAAAAGCATCTTCCAGTCCCGTTAACCTTAAGATATCGGCTGGTATGAACTCTAAGGATACATCATTTCGAAGTGCATTGTTTTGGGCGATGCTCAGTGCGTTCTCCGAAACATCCAAAGCGAACACCTTTGTATTCGGGAGGTTTTTAGCAAGCGTAATGGCTATGCAACCGCTACCCGTGCCTATATCCAATATTTGTAAGGCGGCAACTTTAGATGTAACCGTTTCCTTAGCCCGTTTTTTTCGGCGGGTTTCACATTTTACCTCTCTAACATACTCAATTACCCAACGCACTAACGCTTCTGTCTCGGGACGTGGGATCAGCACCGTTTCGTTAACGACAAAATCTAACTCCATAAAGTTAGTTTTCCCTATGATATATTGAATGGGGCGTTGTAGCTTCAATTGGCTCAACGCCTCGAACAGCGGTTGTTCTTCCTCTTTGGAAATTATTATATTGGGCTGCACCGCAAGTACAAAACGTTCTAAATTGAGGTAGTATTCGATTACTATATAAAAAAAACTGGCTACTTCTTCTTTCGCATACAACGCATCTAACTCTTTGTGGTAGACGGTTTTGATTTCTTTTAATAACATTCCTTAAAACAACGGTTAGCAAGGGTGGAAAATGGTCGCAATTAAAGTTCTATTTTTGCTGTGTGAAGATACGCGAATTGTATAGCTTCCTAAAATTTGATGCCTCAAAAAATGCACAGCCCGGGTACGGATGAAAAATATATGCATAGATGTCTCCAAATCGCAAAAAACGGTTTGGGAACTACTGCACCTAACCCCATGGTCGGTGCCGTCATAGTCTGCGAAAATAAGATTATCGGTGAGGGGTATACTAGTGTCTATGGCGGGGCACACGCAGAGGTGAATGCCATCAACTCGGTCAAGTACAAATCATTGCTCCCAAAAAGCACCCTTTACGTAACACTGGAGCCATGTTCTCATTTCGGAAAAACACCCCCCTGTGCCGATTTGATTCTAAAGCATCAAATCCCTACCGTAGTCGTAGGCATATTAGACCCAAACGAGCAAGTTGCCGGTAGGGGAATTGAAAAACTAAAAGCCAATGGCTGTATTGTAGTAACGGGCATTTTAGCCGAAGCCTGTAGAAAGCACCATAAGCGGTTTTTAAGATTTCATGAGAAAAAGCGGCCTTATCTGATTTTGAAATGGGCAGAAACACAAGATGGGTTTATAGCACCTCTAAAAGAAAAAAGAACCGATAATCCGGCACCCGTATGGATCAGCAACGAACGATCCCGGCAACTTACACATCAATGGCGAAGCGAAGAACAAGCGATTCTAATAGGCACAAATACCGTGCTCCAAGACAATCCTAAACTAAACGTACGCCATTGGACAGGAACCGACCCGATTCGCATCATTATTGATAGAGACACAAGGCTTCAGGGAAACCTGCATGTGTTAGATAAGAGCATTCCTACCATGCTATTCACTAGTGAGAAAAACCACCAAAAACCTGTTGATGGAATCGACATCTATAGAATAGACTTTTCAAAAGAAATTATACCTCAATTATGCGCTGTCGCCCATACACAAAATGTCAACAGCATATTGATAGAGGGGGGCGCTAAGACTATACAAACCTTTATAGATTCGGGGTTTTGGGATGAAGCCAGGGTCTTTGTCGGAGCTTCTTTTTTTCAAGATGGAATGAAAGCGCCTACTTTTAACGGAGACTTACAAAGCACAATAAAAGTGGGGTCCGATACTCTAAACACCTATTACAATGATTAAGAATATCATTTTTGATTTTGGCGATATTTTCATCAACCTTGATAAGGAAGTTATTTTTCGCGAAATCCAAGAGTTCGGAGGTAAAACTGAATTAACACCTGAAATTTTAGCGGTGAACAAGCGCTATGAGGTTGGAGGAGTTTCCTCCAAGGGGTTTATTGCAGCATTGGCAACAGTATACCCAGAAGCGAATACCCAAGATATAGTGCGCATCTGGAATGCCATGATTCTTGATTTTCCGGAAGACCGTTTAAAATTTCTTGAAGACCTGTCAAAGAAAGAAACCTACCGTTTGTTCTTACTCAGCAACACCAATGCGCTGCATATCGAGAAGGTAATCGAAACTATGGGCAAAGAAATGTACCTTCGTTTTAAGAGTTGTTTTGAACAATTTTATCTTTCCCATGAAATACATCTTCGAAAACCGGATACGGCTATTTTTGAGTTTGTATTGACCCAAAACAATTTAAAGGCATCAGAAACACTCTTTATAGATGACACCAGGGAAAATACCGATACCGCCGAACAACTAGGAATGCAAACCTGGAATTTAAAAGTGGGCAAAGAAGATGTTGTTCAACTTCGATCAAGGTTGTAACTATGCTATATCTCGTACTCAGTATCCTTTTCTCGAGCCTTATTTTTGTAATTTTCAAACTTTTCGACATCTACAAAGTAGAGACCTTGTACGCGATCATCACAAACTATGTAGTAGCTTGTGCAGTTGGTTTTTTCTTTTATCATGGAACGGCTACAGTTAGTGAAATACCAACAAGACCATGGTTTTGGGGTACATTTTTATTAGGTTTTTTGTTTATCGTCGTCTTTAATTTAATGGCCGCTACTGCCCAAAGAGCGGGTGTATCGGTCGCCTCTGTTGCTACCAAGATGTCTTTGGTTATCCCTGTAGTATTAGGAGTGTTCCTATATAAGGAGAATTTGGGGCCTATAAAAATTATCGGAATCGTGCTTGCCCTGATAGCAGTATATTTCACCTCTCATAAAGAAGATTCTTCAAAAACCGGCAAAAAAGCGCTACTTCTTCCGATCATGGTATTTTTAGGTTCCGGATTGATCGATGCTAGTCTCAAGTATGCACAGGAAGTATATATAGACGAAACGGAGTTTCCGCTATTTTCGGCCACTGTATTCGCATCGGCAGCTATCGTCGGGTTCTTTATAATTATTGTAAAATCCTTTCAAAATCCACTCAAGGTCAACTTCAAAAACATTGTGGCTGGGATTGCCTTGGGGGTTCCTAATTACTTTTCGATTTATTTTCTGTTGCGTGCCCTGCAGAATCAAGACTTAACAAGTGCATCGGTATTTACCCTTAACAATGTGGCAATAGTTATGTTTTCGACCGTATTGGGCATTCTGCTTTTTAAGGAGCAGTTGAGTATCAAAAACTGGGGAGGTATTGTATTGGCCGTTATCAGTATTATTTTAGTAGCTCTTTTTTAACACCCTATGGAAAACGATACTTTTAGAACGATCACAAAGGCCACCGAAACAGTACTTTTCAAAGAAAAGAAAAGTAAATTTTTTGGTTATGCATTTCCAATTCAAAACGAGAATGAAGTAAAAGCCCTAGTGGATGGTATTAAAAAAAATCACCCCACTGCCAATCATGTTTGCTATGCTTGGCAACTCGGGGTAGAAAAAGTAACCTATCGTGCCAATGACGATGGCGAACCCAACAATTCGGCGGGAATGCCCATATATGGTCAAATACAATCATTTAACATCACCAATGTGCTTGTAGCCGTAGCACGTGTCTTTGGCGGCACCAAATTAGGTATTGGCGGCTTGATCTCGGCCTACCGTGCTAGCGCAAAAACAGTGTTGACATCTTCAAGAATCGTTGAAAAGACGCTTCAGGAACAGCTAAAGCTCCATTTTGAGTATGGCCAAATAGACTTAGTAATGCGTTTGATCAAGCAACGACAATTAACCATTATATCGCAAAAAATGGAACTGAATTGCGAACTAATATTTTCTGTTCGAAAGAAAGAGTTGGAAACGGTTATCGGATTGTTCAAAAAACTGCAAAGCGTGCGTATTGAACAATTCACTTAAAATAATCGCAGCTAAATACAAATCGCTTGGTTAACCCTCTATTAAATCCAAAACATAGGATGGGCATCTTATTGGACGCATAGACTTCATATCCATAAATGCCAAAACCGTGTTCGCTTCGACTAAAAGTTCTTTTTCTTCGTTCAAAATTTCAAAGTCAAATTCAATTTTCACGGATGGGATCCGCTTCAATTTTGTGCGAACCATAATAAGGTCGTCATACCTCGCAGATTTTTTAAAATTCATCTGTAGGGATATTACCGGAAGCATCACTCCTCTTTCTTCCATACTTTTGTAGGAAACACCAAGTTGCCTTAGCCACTCTACCCTGCCAATCTCTAGGTATTGCGCATAGTTCCCGTGATACACGACCCCCATTTGGTCGGTTTCACCATAACGTACCCTAAAAGAAAATTCGTTAATTCTCATGAAATATTGATCTAAAAAGTATATATTTAAAGATGCCCGAAGCGATGGCCGAACATGGGAAAAAAAAAGCGGAAATTCAATAGCGTTTGATTTTTTTTTTAGAATATTTGTTCACATATTTGTCCCACTTTGAAAAACAGGTTTGCTCCGACCTTTTTTTGACCTACTGACTAGAAATAC
>CALLVX010000030.1 GCA_938010765.1 uncultured Flavobacteriaceae bacterium
GTGGGGCCAGGATACTTGATTTGGCAACTTCTACAAAAGAAGCCTTCAACGGCCTTGTTTCGAACCTTTTAGGAACCCCGAAATTTACGCCGCATTACTGAAACAAAAAGGAAAAAGCCCCTTAAAGAGGCTTAATATGAACTGTTTTCTGCTCAATTATTGGCTTGTGCAACGGTTACATAAGTTACAAGGAGCGTTTGGTTATCTTTAAAAAAACAGCCGAATACTATGAGCAATGCAATAGTACGGAAAATGAATTAGCGTATATCAAAAAGTACTTAAAGATGGATAGTATTATCGATCTGAGATATGCTGTCTTTAAGAATAAAATTAAAAAACATTTGACACCTCCTTAATACTTCAAAAGAAAGAAGCGGCTATTGCAAAACTGGATGCAAAAAACCGTAAGTACAAAGGGTATTGGGCCGTCACCGGTGGAGTGTTGTTTACCGTATGCGGCTTACTTTTCTATAATATCCACAAAAGGCACAGGCTTAAAAAACGCTTTGACAAATTGCTGAAAGATAAACAGGTCGTGCCTATTGCCGTGTTAGGCGATGTTGGTAAAATAACCAGTATTTCCAATGAGGTGGTAGCTGCCATACGAGCCGCTTTAGATGGTTTTGAGCAAGAACTAGGATTTCTTTCGAATACGTTGAATCAAAACGTATTGGCCAAGCAGTTGAATACAAACCCGAATTACCTTTCAAGGTTCATCAATGCCGACAAAAACAAAAACTTTACCTCCTATATCAATGATTTACGGGTTTCCCATGTGATCCAACTACTACAACAGGATTAATCCCTTCGAAAGTGCAGCATCAAAGCCATCGCAGCGGAAATCGGCTATAACAATGCGGAATCCTTTTCCAAGGCCTTTAAAAAGACCACGGGCATGTATCCTTCTTATTTTATAAAACAGTTGGAGAAAGTAGAAGGTAACAAGGCTTTTGAGGCTTAGTGAAGCAAGGAGCATCTTTCAATTTGTTTTTAAACAGGTAGGGACACCTCCTTACCTCACTATTTTCCCCTAATTTTATAATATAAAGAATGTATCTATGAAATTTGGAAAAGTAGACCACCCAGAACTGATCGATTTTAGCTTCCCTGCCGACCACCCAGCTACCGAGGTAGTGCTCGGCAAGTATAAGGCCAAAATTCCCATAAACGTCTTTGTAGGCTGTGCTAAATGGAACCGCCAAGACCTGAAAAATTTCTATCCGCGCGGTACCAAAGACGAATTACAGTATTATTCCTCTCAATTTAATAGTATTGAATTAAATGCCACCTTCTATCGTATTTTTCCTGGGGAGCAATATGAGAAGTGGTACGATAAGACCCCTGCCAATTTTAAGTTCTTCCCCAAGGTGTCCCAAGATATTAGTCATTTGCGACGCCTAAACGATGCCGTGTACCCCATCATAGACCGTTATTTGGAGGTCACTTCCAATTTAAAGGACAAACTGGGAACCATCTTCTTGCAGATGCATGGGAATTTCGGTCCTAAAAACTGGGACCGGGTCGTGCGGTTTGTGCAGTATTGGCCCAAAGAATTTCCACTGGCAATGGAGTTTCGCCATACCGACTGGTTCAACGATGAAAAGGTCTCTAACGAACTGTACTATCTATTGGAGGAAAACAACATCGCCAATATTTTGGTCGACACCGCCGGCCGGCGCGATATTATGCATATGCGCCTTACAAACAACGAGGCCTTTGTTCGCTATGTAGGTGCCAACCACGAAAGCGACTATTCTCGTTTGGATGATTGGATCGACCGTTTGGCCGATTGGCAGGCAAAGGGCTTACAGAACATTCATTTTTTCGTGCACCAGAATATGGAATTGGAATCTCCGTTATTATCGGCCAGTTTTATTGCCAAATTGAATAAAAAAATAGGTTGCGATCTACAAATTCCGAAAACGCTTCACAATTCGGGTCCAACACTGTTTTAGCTTTTATTTGTTTGCTAATTTTAAACCATTGAAAGAACAATACTATGAGATTCCATACGAGGAAATTGGTGACCCCTGGCGATTTAAACGCGAACGAGACCTTGTTTGGTGGGTGCGTACTGGCTTGGATAGACGAAGAAGCCTCCCTTTATAGCATCATACAGCTCGAAAACAAGAAGGTGGTGACCAAATACATGTCCGAAATCAACTTTATGAGCACAGCTACCAAGGGCGACATTATTGAAATTGGTATCGACGTCATCAGTTTTGGCAAATCTTCCTTGAACCTCAACTGTGAGGTCCGGAACAAAATGACACGGGAAACCATTGTCACCGTCGATAATATCATTATGGTGAATCTGGGGGAAGATGGGAAACCAAAGCCCCATGGGAAGACAAAGATCGAATATGTAAAAGACCGCTTAGGAGATTCGGAGGATTAACCTTTTTGTATTTTTGCAGCCACCGCTTGCACCTCGTCTAAAACGCGGAGTAGGTTGCCACCCCATAGTTTGTTGATCTCGTCTTCGGTATAGCCGCGTTTTACCAGTTCAAGCGTTACATTAAAGGTTTCGGAGGCATCGTTCCAACCCGCGACGCCGCCGCCGCCGTCAAAATCGGAGCTAATACCGACATGGTCAATTCCCATTAGCTCAACCATATAATCAATATGGTTTACAAAATCGGCCACATTCACCGCTTCGGGCGCATCGGCCATATGGGCCACCTTTTGCTCCCCTAAGGCCCGTACTTTTGGGTAATTCTCCATCAAGGCGCTTTTTTGTGCTGCCGTTAGGGTAGGGAAGTCCTTGAATTCGAACCACTCGATCCCCATCGAATCGGCTACGACTTTATATACCCCTTTCATATAGGCCGCGCGTTGGTCGTTTTTCTCCGTATTCAAATAAGCACCAAAGGCAACGGTTTGAACCACACCGCCATTTTCTTTTAGCAACTTCAATTGGTCATCATCCAAATTTCGACTGTGATCACATAGGGCACGGGCAGACGAATGTGAGGCGATGATAGGGGCTTTGGAAAGGGAAATCATCTGTTCTATCGCTTTCTTTGAAGGGTGGGAGATATCTACCATTATTCCTAGCCTATTCATCTCTAATACAGCATTTTTACCCATCTCACTTAAACCATTATGTAGCCATAGGCTATCAGCTTCACCGGTATTTGAATCCGAGAATTGGCTATGACCATTGTGGGCTAACGAGATATAACGTGCACCCATTTCGTGGTACTTTTCAAATTGAGTCATGTCCTCCCCGATAGGATAGGCATTTTCGACCCCGATCATGGCTACTTTTTTACCTTCCCCATTAATTCTGCGAACATCATCGGAAGTCAGTGCCAAGGCAATCTCATCTGGCGCATATTCCTCGCAAAGTCGATGTATGGCATCAAATTTGGCCATGGCATTGTCTTTTGCATTCGAATACCCTTTTGCATCAAGGGAGTCTTGCCCGGTATACACGATCAGCCAGGTAACATCTAAGCCGCCCTCTTTCATTTTAGGGATATCTACCTGTGTTTTGAGCAATTGCGAATAGTTGATACTATCGGTGAAATTCTTGACATTGATATCATCGTGGGTGTCAATGGTAATTGCATTTTGATGAATTTTTAGCGCACGATCTTCAAGCCGCTCAGTGGGTTCTTTTGGTATCTCTTGACACGAAAAAAAGGCTAAGGTTGAAACAGTTAGAAGGCAAAAACGCATGTGATAGTTCATCTTACAAAAATTTTAGACCTACAAATAAAGCAATTTGACAACAGAATAAGGGTATTCGGTAACATTTAATTGCCAGCTCTGCATAAATATAGGATTTTTAAGTTTTTAAGAACAAGAATATGAAAGAAACGAAAACATAGATGTAGGAAAGAACAACTACTTTGTTAATCCCAAATTGAACCGTAGCACTAAATCAATCCCCCATTGAAATCTAAAGACCTACTTTCCCAAATTACCCAAGTGGAGAATTTATTGAATGAATTTTCATTCGATGAGTTAAGTTCCCATGAAGCAACGAAACTTAAAAAAACTTTTGATAACTTCAAATGCCAATTAGAGGATAAGCTACAGGCAACCGATGCTCCTTATGACGCAAAGAAGAGGCTCCCAACATCGGCAACGGACAATAAACCGTACAATACCGATAACAAGGAGGCGATGCTGGTGGCGCATGTGAGCCACGAAATCCGAACACCCCTAAACGGCATCATTGGTTTTGCCGATCTTTTGAAAGAGGACGACCTTACCGGCCAACAATTAGAATGGGTCAATGCCATTCAAACGGCCTCTTATTCGTTAATGGAGGTTATCAACGAACTACTTGAATTCTCAAAACTTTCGGCCCAAATGGAACCATTTGAGGCGGTTCATTTTAATTTTTACAGCCTCGTTAGGGATATTCTATACCTCTGTAACACACTGATCGTTAGCAAGCAGGTTGCTTTAGAGGTCGATATCGATGCGGCTATTCCGGAAGTATTGATAGGAGATCCGGCAAAATTGAGCCAAGTATTACTCAATTTATTGGGCAACGCTATCAAGTTTGTCGAAAAAGGGGAGATTCGCCTCACAATTGTGCCAAAACGAGAAAAAAATGACGAATGGTTGCTAGCCTTTACCGTGACCGATAGTGGTATTGGCATCTCGGAAGAACAATTACCCTACATTTTTGAATCGTATCGCCAGGTAGGCGAGCATACCAAAGAGAAATTCGGAGGTACCGGTCTTGGACTATCCATCGTACAGCAAATTATTGAAAACTTGGGAGGTGACATTCAGGTAGCCAGTACACTAGGGGTGGGAACCACATTCAAATTCCATTTACCATATAGGGAAGGCGATGCTTCTGAATTACCTAAGAAGCAAGCCAATCAGCAATATTTGCTAGAAGGCACGAAACTTCTCAAAGGTACCCAGATACTTGTTTTTGAAGATAACACGCTAAACCAACGCCTTATTGAGCAACGCTTGCGAAAGTGGGGTTGCATTGTACATGTAACCGGTAACGGGGCCTACGGTCTTCATTTATTGGAAGAACACGAGATTGAACTGGTGCTGCTCGATGTGCGAATGCCCGGCATGGATGGATTCGAAGTTGCCTCGCGTATCAGGAACAATCCTACGTCCCGAATCAAAGTGCTTCCTATTGTAGCCTTAACCGCTGATTTTACTATTCAAGACAAGCAGAAATCTACCGAGTCCGGAATTGATGATTATCTGTTGAAACCCTACAGTCCAGATGAACTCTTACTCAAACTAATCAAAAACAAAAACACGATGGAAAAAATGGAAAACACCGAGGCAATCACGTTGAATGCTCCGGAGTTACCTAAGCTAATAATTGAAAAAGAGTTTAACCTTGATGCAATTTTAGCTGATTGTATGGGAGAAGTGGGCTTGCTAGAAGAATTAGTGCGACTTTACAAGCAAAATGCCTTAGAGTTTATGGGGGCTGCAAAGGTACACTTGCAGCAGGGAGATTTCAATGCGCTGGAATTTGTATTGCACAAAATTAAAGCGGGCCTTGCAATGATGCATACCCACAGTCTATTTTCTATAGTATCGCAAATGCACAGCAATAGTAAAACGGATCAGGATCCAAAGCATCTTAATTTTCTTTTTGACTGTTTTTTAGAGGAATATCCGATTGTTGAAAAGAAAATTGATACAGAACTAGAACGCCTTAAGGGCTTGTAAATGATAAGCATGCAGAAGAAGAGGCTATTGTTGGCCGAAGATGATGAGTTATTGGCTTCCCTTTTAAGTTTTAGACTTAAAAAAGGAGGCTATGAGGTGTTGAATTCCTACAATGGGAAACAAGTAAAGGAATTGCTAGGGGAGGGACTGCCAGATATTATCGTAAGTGATATCATGATGCCCTATTTCTCTGGTATTGAGTTGATAGATTATGTGCGGAACGAGTTGGTTTCGAATATTCCCATCATCATCATTTCCTCTGCCGGAAACGAAGAAAACGTACTGAGTGCCTTTGAACTTGGTGCAAACGATTTTATATCAAAGCCGGTGAGCCCTTCAGAACTAATGGTCAGGGTCGCAAGGGAACTGAGTAAACAATGATTTGAAGTTAACCAACCTAACATACCAAAGCTATTCGCTAATAAGCGCGCCAAAGATCCATACGGATCTTTTGTGGGACCTTACACTCTTATTCGTAAGCATCGCCGTGGTATATTTTATGGCAATCTTCTTCTTTAAAAAACGCATCTCCAAGATAGCTCGTAAAACAAAACAACTCAAAAACGAATTTTCACCAATGATAAGTGAATTCATCTTTTTGGAAGCCGATGCCACGAAAGATGAAAAAAGCAAAAATGTATCCCTTAAGGTTGAAATACGAGAATTGCTAAAAAACAATTTTAATCGTAAAACGGTGGCCGAAATATTACTCGATTTACGAAAAGACGTTTCGGGAAGTGCCCAAAAACAGCTATTCGAGCTCTACAAAGATTTGGGCCTACACAAGGCATCTTATAAAAAGCTGCGAAGTTGGCGCTGGGAAACCATTTCGCAAGGTATTCGAGAATTGACCAAAATGCAGGTGGCTGAATCCTATAGCTTTATTACTCGGTTTATAAACGACAAACGCGGAACCATACGAAAACAGGCCGAAATTGCGGTGGTGACCTTAAAACCGGAAGGGCTCAACTATTTTTTAGATACGACCAAACACAGAATTTCGGAATGGCAGCAGCTAAAATTAATGGAAGTGCTGGCCAATAAAGAAAACTATATTCCACCGAGCTTTAAGGTTTGGCTTACCTCTAAGAACAAATATGTGGTCTTGTTCGCACTTCGTCTCATTAAGCATTATGACCAAAACGATGCCAATACTACCATTATAGAATTGGTAAAACACAAAAATAACAGGATCAAACGAGAGGCTATTGATTGTATCAATAGCTTTCATGTTACAGATGCCTTGGAGACGTTGAAAACCGTTTTTTGGAAATGTACCCCGGATATCAAAATCGCTATCCTTGATGCCATTGGTAATATTGGAAAGAAGGAGGATATTGATTTCCTAAAATTAATAGAGAATAAAGAGTATAGCTTCTCAGTACGAAGTAAAGCGTTAGCTGCAATTAATATGATTTCGCCAGATACCATTATGCCTACCGAAGGGATATTGGATACGGAGGGATATGAGGTTCCACAAGATATCAGTTCTAAAAAATTAGAGGTTATGGAACCCGAAAATTCATTGGATGAATATGTGGAGCAACCCCCTGAACCAATAATTACCAATGAGGAAGATTCTATTCCCAAGAAGATTGAAGAAGTAGCAACAGAAGTAATTGATCAAATAGCGGAGAAAGAACTGCCGCCAATGGTAAGCGAATCGGAGGTATTAGAAATGCAGAAGGAAGATGAGCCAATTGAAGTGGCAGATATGATTGATCAAATAACTGAAACCGTAACACCTTCGATCACAGGCGAATCAGTGATGCCAGAAATACAGCAAGAGGATGATACAATATCAAATCTTTCGGGTTTTTTTGAAATAGTAGTTGTCGATGCTACCCTAGTACCAAATATAATTGGGCCTACCAATATCGAAGTAACCCACCACAAACCAGAAACCCCAAACGAAATGGAAGATACTCGCCCTCTTGACGAAGATGCGGAAGCCCAGATAACCGACCAGGAAGAAACCGCAGCGTTTACGATCGATTGTATACCCTTTGTAGTCGATGAATTGGCTGTACAGGAACATTTACCCGAGTTCGAAGCAGTTTCTGATGCATTACACTTTTTGGAGATACCGGTGGTGTATGAAGTGGTGGAGGTTGCGGCGAATAGTGTAAAGGAGGATGCGCCTGAGAACCTTCAGTTCGATATTGCAAAGGCCGACATGTACTTCATTCCGGTGGTAGTTGAAGATATCTCTGTTTCTACATTCCCGAACAAAGAAGACGATTTGCAGGAAAAGATAGCTCCGAACGCATTGGATGTTTCTTTTGAACGGGTAGCGCAGGAGAAAAGCCCAGCTTCAAGTTCGCAACTTGATCCGAAACAACTCGAAGTCATATTCGAAGAAATACGATTTGAAGAACCAATAATATCAGTAACGGAAACTCCTTTGCAAGAGCTTTCTGTCACCTATGAGACAATTTCGATTGATATAGTAGAAGAAAAGGCCAAAAACCAACCAATGAAAGCATTAGACCCTTTAAAATTAGCTGTTATTTACGAAGAAGTTCACGGTACCCCGTTTAACGGTTGCGCCTCTCTTGAAGAATTGTTAGAAGCTAATATTCTTCCATCAGAGTTATCTCAAGGGCATCAACCTACTTCAATTGATGTGCCTAAGTTCACTTCGCTTGAAGAAATCTTAGAAGCCCGCCGTTTGCCTGAATCTTTAGAAAAAACGATAGAAGTTTTACCTGCAAACCGCACAGAAGAGACGACCGAACCGCCTAAAGAACAAGAAAGTGCTCTTACCGAAGAAAGGGAAATGTTGCAAGAACAAGAGGAGTTGCTTCCTGTAGAAACGGAAATGCCAGAAGAATTAAAGGAACCGGTCATGACGAATGCGACTCAAGAAAACCTAGTAGTAGAAGAGGAAAAGATTGAAGAAGAATTGAAACCAAATATAGAAAACAGGGAGGTTCTTAAGGAGGAAGAAAATATTGAAGAAGAGGAGGAAAAAAAGGAAATACCTCAAGAACTGGCGGAAGTAATTAGTTCAGATTCGATTCAAGAAAATCTAGTTGTAGAAGAGGAAAAGATTGAAGGAGAAGAAATCGAGGAAATAGGAACCATAGAACTTGAACTTACCAGTCTGGCGGAAGCAATTGAAATAGAAGACGAAATTGCCGAACAGGAACTCCCAAATTGGTTGTTGAAAGAGATTGCCGATCCGAACGTACGTACTTCAGGGAAAGAACCGATTAAAACGGAAGGTCCGGAGTGGAAGGCAAAAGTGCCAAAAATGATGGATGATATCCAATACTACCTACAGTATATCCCTGAGCCCATACTCTACGATAGCGAGGTTTCGGAAACCATGCAGTTGTTAGATGATATTGAATTCTTTGGTGATGAGCGCGAACTTCCATTATTGGAAGAACTTATGGCGATGGAAAAGAAAGAGGTTGCCTATGAGAGACTGCAAGATATTATGGCGCGTTTTCGAGGAAATACGCAGCCAAAAGACAATAGTATATTTAAGCTAACACCTCCCTACAGCATTTTCGAAAAGTTTTTTCGTCATTGTGATACCGAATCCAAGTTAATACTCTTGGGCGAAGTTACCGCAGTAGGAGACGAAAACGAAGTTTATTTTCTTGAGCGCCTCCTAGAAGACCCTGAACCCCAAATTCGTGCCAAGGCTTCTGAAACCCTGGCAACTCTAAAAGAACGTCTCGCACTCGCCAACCCGGGTGCAGAGAAGGGGCAAGCGGATAAAATATATGCGGAAAGCGAGAAAATGACAAACAGCGAGTATCAACAATTACTCAATGAAATGCAGATAAAACCACCGGAAGAGTCCGATATTTTTGAAATCGACTTCGAACTTTCGCCTGACGGGGAAACGTATGTCGATGATGTAATCCGAGGTGTCAAAGAAACCCCGGATACCAGAAATTCGTTTTTAAGCATATTCCGAAAACTTAATTCTAAATCCCGCCCAAAACGCAATGGATAACGATGTTTTTCCAATAGTCTTAGAGTATATAAACGTGGTGTTTTTCACGTTTACTGTGGTGTTGTTTTCAATGTTCACCATCATGGGCTATTTGTCTACCAGAAACTCGATTCATTACCGTAACAAAAACAGTTTTAGCGACCTTTCGAAAGTGATGGCTTCGCCCTTGGCACCTAGCATTACGATAATCGCACCTGCTTACAACGAGGGCCTCACCATTGTAGAGAATATACGTTCATTGATGTCCCTGCGCTATGTGAATTATGAGGTAATGGTGGTAAATGATGGCAGCAAAGATGATACGCTCCAAAAGATGATCGATGCCTATGACCTATACGTCATCGATCAGAAAATAGATCCAAATTGGAAATCAAAACCCATCCGGGGCATCTATAAGTCCAAACACCGTTCTTTCTCCAAACTTACCGTTATTGATAAGGAAAATGGAGGCAAATCCGATGCATTG
>CALLVX010000031.1 GCA_938010765.1 uncultured Flavobacteriaceae bacterium
AATCATCTTGGGCAAAGCCATTCATTGAAAGTAAGCCAACTGCGGTAGCTACTAAATAAGTTCTTAGTGATTTCATTTTTATATTTTTTTGTTGGGTTTTGTTTTATTTATCTTTTTATTGAACACTATTCAGACACTTCCACAAGGTGCACCAAGGGAAAATGAAAGATAACGTTATTCCTGTTTGAATTATTTTGCCTCGTTCAAGGTCCAATCGTACGGATAGTACGAAACCTTTGCTTTTAAGGGAAGTTTCTCGGTCTTGTATTTATTAATGAAGTCGGTTACCTTTCCCTCTTGTTCAAAGTCGCCCTTGTACCACTCGAATATTTGAGAAATTTTAACCTTGTTTTTATTTACTTGAATAAACGAGGGGTTATTAAGCGCGGTAACTGTTTGCTTTTCTAACTGGCTCTCTAGTTTAGAAGGCGTGTACGCTTCATTGATAATGGGAGGGCATCCCAAACCAGCGCATACCAATACAAAATGAAAACGGGCCTCTTTGGGAAAAATGCCACGGAGCAATTTGTTCTCAATATCATTCAAAGTGGTATTTGTACCTCCTATGGAATACGTGGTCTTATCAAAAAAACCAGCAACATCTAGCGGTTGTTTTACGGGGTAGTTGGAAATGATTCCCTTAATAACCGATAAATTATACCCATTGATCCAAAAAGATTGGTATTCGGCCACATTGTCTTTTGAAACCGAAATTTTCTCGGCCATTTTCAATAGCTCGTTCAGTTCAGAGGGGTCTGCTTTGATATTCTTATAGGCCACTCGGCCATTAGTTACGTGTGTCTTAAAAAAGGCGTCTGCCTTGGTAAAAAAATCGGCGGTGCCTTGTGCGGTGCCGAAAAAGGCCAGACTTAAAAAAAGTATAAGTGCGATGTGGGTTTTAGTTTTCATAGTTAAAGATTTAAAAGGTTTTGTTAGCGTTCAACTCTCGCATAGGTCGACCTGTTTTCGGCAACCCTACAAAAGAATTTCAATTTTATGATTTATTTAAGATTTTCAAAATCAAGCCGTTACAAGTACGAATTTCAATGAGAAACCTTACAAACTAGGTTCATATTTATTTTCTTTCTAAATTATACAACAAAGTTAAGTTCTTTCCATTCAGAACGACACACAGCACAACTACCAATTTAAGAACACATGGAACATATCGTAATTATCGGCAATGGTATCGCTGGCGTATCTGCAGCACGACACATCCGAAAGAATTCAGACAAAAAGATAACCATTGTTTCTACCGAGACCGAATACTTTTTCTCCCGCACCGCTTTAATGTATGTGTATATGGGACATATGAAGTTTGAACATACCCAACCCTATGAGAATTGGTTTTGGAAGAAAAACCGCATCGATTTGGTCAAAGGATTCGTTACCAAGGTAAATCACCAAAATAAAAAATTGATCCTCAAGGAAGGCAGCGAACTATCGTATGATAAATTAATTATCGCTACAGGATCAAAACCCAATAAGTTCGGATGGCCGGGGCAAGATTTAAAAGGGGTTCAAGGTCTTTATCACAGACAAGATCTGGAGCAACTAGAGGCAAACGCCCCAAACAATAAGGTATGTAAGCGGGCCGTGATCGTAGGTGGAGGTCTTATCGGAATTGAATTGGCAGAAATGTTGGTCACCCGTAACATTCCTGTTACCTTTTTGGTACGTGAGGCTAGTTTTTGGAACGGGGTATTGCCCAAAGGAGAATCGGAATTGATCAATGAGCACATTTTAGAACACCATATCGACCTGCGCCTAGAGACCAATTTGGTAGAAATTATTGCAGATGAAAACGGGTGGGCAAAAGCCGTGACCACCGATAAAGGGGAAACTATTGAATGTACGGTGGTAGGATTAACGGCTGGTGTTTCTCCCAACATAGACTTTTTGAAGGAGTCTGGCATAGAATTGGGGCGCGGCGTGAAGGTCAACCGATTTTTAGAAACAAATATTCCCGATATATATGCCATTGGTGATTGCGCCGAACAACACGAAGCAATTGGCAACAGACGCCCTATTGAGGCAGTTTGGTATACGGGTAGAATGATGGGTGAAACACTTGCCCAGACCATCTGTGGGAATCGACGGGCTTACAACCCCGGTCATTGGTTCAACTCAGCCAAGTTTTTGGATGTTGAATACCAAACCTACGGCTGGGTATTCAGCGAACGGGGTATGAAAGAATACGAACAACACTTTCATTGGAGGCACTCGAAAGAAAAAGTCTGTATCACGGTCTCTTTTGATAAAGATTCGAAAAAATTCTTAGGCATCAACACCTTTGGCATTCGCATGCGCCATGCTATTTTTGACCGCTGGCTTACCGAGGAACGAAGTGTAGATTATGTGATGGAATTTTTAAAAGATGCCAACTTTGATCCGGAGTTTTACAAAGTGTATGAGGGAGAAATACTCACAGCATATAATGCTGAGTTCGGAACGAGCATTGCCCCTAAGAAGAAAAGCTGGAAACGTATTTTTTCGACCACTTAACTAAATTCAAAATGGAAGCCTTTTGGAAAAGGGCACCGGCTTCGGTCGGAATAAAAATAGATTCTAAATGAAAGCAATTAAAAACGTAGGCCTTGTCATTTTCTTAGTCGGTTTGGCCATTTTCACGGCACTACCCGTTATAGGAACTTTTAAAATAGACCAGGCCACCTTTGATCAAATGGCCCAAGATCAAGGCTTCGCTAAAAGCGAGCTTTTTGTAGAAGCCATGCAAAAAAATGTGGTGGGCAAAGAATTTCAAGGCATACAGGCATTATCCCCGCCAGTTACAGAGGCTTTGGAAACGGCCAATGCTGCCAACAAAAAAAACAAAGCCTACAAAAAGGTAATCTATACGAAGCCCAACGATATGGTCTCTTCGATCGGAAAAAAATCAGGTGCCGGGTACATCGTCGAAAATAAGGGCATGATGTGGTTTTTGACCTTTGGTCTCGGTATTATAGGAGCGCTCATGTTTATTTTACCAAATGTGATATTGCTTGGTAAAAAAGGCATCAAAAACAATGGCATTTATCATGAAAGCGCAACAAACCAGGGATGGATCGCCTGGATGGTGTTTATCTTTTTGGTGGGCTTCTACATCATTCTATATTTTGCGCCACAGTATGCTGTAAACTGGACCTATCTCGTTGATCCGATCAGTGAGCGTTTGAGTGGCAATGCCGCAGGGCATTGGTTTGTATATGGCTTTATGTATTGTGTTGTGATGACGGTGATGGCGGTACGTATGTATATCAAATACAGGCATAATGTATACCAAATGGTACGTACGACCTCGGTACTTTTCTTTCAGATCGTATTCGCTTTCTTGATTCCCGAAATCATGGTTCGTTTGCAAATGCCCTACTACGATTTCAAAAACGCCTTTCCCCTCGACTATGATTTCTTTTTTCAATGGAATATAAAATCGCTCATGAATAGCGGTGGTATTGGTCTCTTTATCTTGGTATGGGGAATTGTGCTAACATTGGTCGTAGTTCCTGTAATGGTATACTTCTTTGGAAAGCGGTGGTATTGTTCTTGGGTATGCGGCTGCGGGGGCCTCGCAGAGACCTTAGGAGACCCCTACAGACAACATTCAAGTAAATCGTTATTCTCTTGGAAAATAGAACGTTGGTTGATTCATGGGGTACTGGTCTTTGCCGTGGGGATGACGCTGATGACCCTCTACAGTTTTTTCACGGATACTGGTATGGTACTTGGCCTTAAGACTGCGAGCGTACAGAATACGTATAGCACGATGATCGGCGCAGTTTTTGCAGGGGTTATCGGTACGGGCTTCTACCCTATTTTCGGAAATCGTATGTGGTGCAGGTTCGGTTGCCCTTTGGCCGCCTATCTCGGATTTGTACAACGGTTTAAATCACGTTTCAGAATCACCACCAATGGCGGGCAGTGTATTTCTTGTGGCAATTGTTCAACCTATTGTGAGCAGGGAATCGATGTTCGGGCCTATGCGCAAAAAGGCGAGAATATTGTACGCTCAAGTTGCGTGGGCTGTGGTGTCTGTTCAGCAGTTTGCCCACGTGGGGTGTTGAAACTTGAGAACGGACCTTTGGAAGGCAGAATTAACCCTACCGAAGTACTTCTTGGAAACGATGTAGACCTAATGGATTTGGTAAATAAAAAATAAGGCGCGTTTGATCGTTAGTTTGCAAACGAGACTTCGACAAAAAACAAAACACCGATCATGTTATTGAAAGTATTCTTAATCGGCAGTATGATAGTACTTTTTGGAAATTCTTCCGAAGAAACGGGGATGTACCACAAAGAATATTATGAAACAGGGAACCCCAAAGCCGAAGGCTGGGTCAAAAATGGCGTAAAAACAGGTTATTGGCGCTTTTACCACCCAAACGGGAAAATTGCTGAAAAAGGACGTTACGAGCGAGGGAAGCGCCAGAAATATTGGTATTTTTACACTTCAAAAGGCGCTTTGCAGCAAGCGGGGCATTACGTAAACAATGCGATGGCCGATTGGTGGTTGTTTTACGACAATCGCGGAAAGGTAAACCACAAATGCCAGCTAAGCAAAGGCAAAAAAAATGGGTATTGCCTACAATATAAGAACAACAAACTCACTTCAGCGGAAAAGTATCAAAATGGGAAAAAGATCAAAGCTTGGTATAGCCTTCGAAGCTTCAAAAAAGAAAATAGTTTATCCGACCTAAGGTAATGACCGATTCTTTAGAAACCCGACCCGATATAAAGGTCATCATTCCCGCATTCAACGAGGCCAATTCGATCGGAAAGGTGATTAAAGAACTACCAAAATCAGTTTCCGAAATAATAGTTATTAACAATAATTCAACAGATGCTACTGAAGTGAATGCCCGTAAGGCCGGGGCTACCGTGCTGACCGAAGTAAGAAAAGGGTACGGATACGCATGTCTTTGTGGAATGGATTATCTGGCCAAACAGTCCAAACCACCCTATATTGTCGTATTTATCGACGGAGACTATTCAGATTACCCTGAAGAACTCAACAAGGTGGTCGCACCTATTTTAAACGATGGGCTTGATTTTGTTGTTGGGTCGCGGGTGAAGGAATTTCGGGAGGAAGGAAGCATGACGCCGCAACAGATTTTTGGCAATTGGTTGGCAACCAGCCTAATGAAATTGTTCTTTAGGGCAACATTTACAGACCTTGGGCCGTTTAGAGCTATAAAGTATGATCGATTACTTGCATTGAACATGCAAGACAAAACCTATGGATGGACGGTAGAAATGCAGTTGAAAGCGTTGAAACAAAAATTGACATATATCGAAGTACCAGTACGTTACAAAAAAAGAATAGGCATTTCGAAAGTGTCAGGTACCGTAAAAGGTAGTATATTTGCGGGCATAAAAATATTGGGTTGGATTTTCAAATACAGCATAAAATAACATGGGACTAACAATTGCTTACATCATTATCGCCATCTACAGTATTGCGTTGCTTTTGATATTCTTCTACAGTTTGGCCCAGTTGAATCTGTTGGTCAATTATCTGGGGTATAAAAAACAAAACCAGACCGCGCCAAAATTCAATCTTTTAGATGCCAAAGAGATTCCCATGGTCACCATTCAACTCCCCGTTTATAACGAAGAGTATGTAATGGAACGGTTGTTAGAGAACATTGCAAAAATAGAATACCCCAAAAGCAAACTAGAAATTCAAGTATTAGATGATTCTACCGATGATTCGGTCGTAGATACCGCTAAATGGGTAAAAGAACTACAAGCCACAGGTTTGGACATTCAACACATACGCCGGGAAAACCGACAAGGCTTTAAAGCAGGTGCCTTAAAAGATGGCCTCGAGATAGCCAAGGGAGAATTCGTGGCAATTTTTGATGCCGACTTCTTACCCGACAGTGATTGGTTAAAGAAAACGGTCATTTATTTTAAAGACCCCGAAATTGGAGTGGTACAGACCCGCTGGGGGCACATAAATCGAGACTACTCTGTTTTAACCCGCATACAGGCCTTTGCCTTGGATGCCCATTTTACTTTGGAACAAGTAGGTAGAAATGCCAAAGGACATTTTATCAATTTCAATGGTACCGCCGGTATCTGGCGAAAGCAATGCATCCTTGATGCGGGGAATTGGGAAGGTGATACCCTAACAGAGGATTTAGATTTAAGCTACCGAGCGCAATTAAAAAATTGGAAATTCAAGTACTTGGAAGATGTAGAGACACCTGCAGAACTTCCGGTAGTAATCAGTGCTGCCCGCTCCCAACAATTTCGTTGGAACAAAGGGGGCGCTGAAAACTTCAGAAAAACAGTTTGGAGTGTAGTTAGTGCCAAGAATATTTCATTCAAGACAAAGTTCCATGGGGTTATGCACCTGTTGAACAGTAGTATGTTCCTTTGTGTATTCGTTGTTGCGCTCTTGAGTATACCTACCATGTACATCAAAAACGTATTCCCGCAATTCGACTTGGTATTTGACGCCCTTAGCTTCTTTATCTTAAGTACCGTAATTCTCTTTGTATGTTACTGGTTTACCTATAAAAGTATACAGGGCAGCAGCTTTGATAATTTTGTCGATTATATTAAACTATTCTTTACCTTTTTCTCGGTGGCGCTTGGCTTCTCCCTACACAATTCAATTGCAGTTTTGGAAGGTCATATGGGAAAAAGAAGTGAATTTGTACGTACTCCTAAATTCAACATCAACAATCTCACTGAAAGTTGGAAAGGCAACAAATACCTTACCAAAAAGCTGTCGCCGAATATGGTCTTGGAATTTGCCTTGATGCTCTATTTCCTTTATGGAATGTACCTAGCAATTCCGTTGAACGATTTCGGGCTCTTCCCATTCCACTTTATGCTTTTTCTAGGTTTTGGATTTGTCTTCTTCAAATCACTGACTGCAAGAGCTTAAAACCGCTAATTTTTCTCAGAAAATCAATGGTCGAGCGACGGCCCCTATAACTTGGTCCTATATCATCATCTGCAATAAATCTCGCTATACAATTTTTGAACTACCGTTTTGACGAAGCATGCCTATGAACCATGAATTTGCTCGTTGCGCTACAGGGAAACCAAGGCATCTTCTAGGCAATTGAATGATTTGCTATCTTAGCCGTTTAATCAGAATCAACAGCGGACTATTTTTTCTTAGTCATAGACCAATCTTAAACCAAATAGCAAATAGAACTATGGGAACATCTTGTTCGCCTGCCCCGATCAACAAAAAAGAATATGTATCCGATATTGGGAAAATACTGGTTCAAGAGTATGGGAAAAAGAAATATTACAAACCGAAAGAGGTAACGAAAGCCCATCAAAAAAGCAAATGGTATGACGGACTTGATTTCTCTTGTTGGGCGATGAGCACCTATTCTTCTCATGCTGATTTTGACCGGTATCATGAGGAAACCGGGGAGGCTTGCGACTATGTAGAAATGAAAGGTGAAATGTTAAGCGGACTATCCTTTTCACCAACAACCGACTGGATCGATATTCCTGATTTGGATATTGATGCTTCCTGGCTCGATTTTGGAAGTGTTTTTGAAGGCGTTTTTGAAGGTATCGGGGACTTTATTGGCGGAATATTTGATGGATTGTAAAAGATGAAAATACCCCATTGCAAAACGCCGTTACCGACAGCACAGACAAAAACACAATAGACCCTTTCCCCACCACCTTTTATCCCGGGTCGTTATCCCTTCAAAAACCGACAAACGATTTCATTAATGTATACATCATCCTTTCATTATCGCTACATATAGGTTATATTTCATAAGAAATCGAACCGAAATACCTTCAAAATGGGCGACCACCAAGACCGCATTGACCAGTTGAACCAAAAACTGGAGACGCTTCTAAGCAAGCAAGAACACTTTGCGAAAGAATTAATGGGGCTTTATAAAGAAATTGAAGATCTCAAAAAATTGCCCGCCGATCAACTTTCTTTGAAAAAGGAAAGTGAACCAGAAACTATCGCAACCGAAATCGAAAATACTCCTAGCAAAGAACCAGAGATAGCGGCCATTGTAAAAAAAGTGCAGAAAGAACATGAGGTGGTTCCCATAGAAAAACCTACACCGACACCGCTAAAAAGTACTCAAAAACGAAAAGGCAAGTCGAACTTGGAAAAGTTCATCGGCGAGAATCTCATTAACAAAATTGGTATTGCGATTACCGTTATCGGGGTGGCTATCGGCGCCAAGTATTCCATCGAAAACAATTTGATCAGCCCTTTGTCGCGAATTGTACTAGGCTACCTTGTAGGGCTGGGCCTAATTGGTTTTGGCATCAGACTAAAGACCAAATACAACAATTTTAGTGCTGTTTTGGTAAGTGGCGCCTTGGCCGTGATGTATCTGATTACTTTCGCAGCCTATAGTTTTTACGAACTTTTCCCGCAGCTCATGGCCTTTGGTCTAATGCTGCTTTTTACCGTTTTTGGGGTAGTCGCGGCCTTGAACTACAACAAGGTGGTCATTGCCCATATCGCGCTGGTGGGAGCCTATGCCGTTCCGTTTTTGCTAAGCGATAATTCTGGGAACACCTTGGTGTTTTTTAGTTACATAGCGATCATCAATATTGGCATTTTGATAATTGCACTACAGCGCTATTGGAAATCTCTGTATTACGCAGCATTTTTCTTTACATGGCTTATTTACATAAGTTGGCGCCTGTTCAATTTTAACCAAGAAAACGATTTTACGCTGGCCACCGTTTTTCTAATCGGTTTCTTCTTGATTTTTTATGCGACTTTTTTAGCATATAAGTTCTTGAAATCGGAGAAGTTCTTAAAATCGGATGTGCTATTGCTCCTCTTAAATTCATTCCTTTTTTATGGTCTTGGCTACGGCCTATTGAACCAACACGAAACAGGGAAAGAACTCTTGGGGCTTTTTACCCTATGCAACGCACTCATACATTTCATGGTCAGCGCGTTCATTTTCCGAAAAAAGCTGGCCGATAGAAATCTTTTCTATTTAATCTCGGGCTTGGTTTTGGTCTTCATTACCATGGCCATTCCAGTACAATTAGATAACAACTGGGTCACCTTGTTATGGGTTTTAGAGGCTGCCTTGCTGTTTTGGATCGGCCGCACGAAGAAGGTATCCTTTTACGAGTACCTGTCCTATCCGTTAATGATACTCGCATTTTTTAGCCTTTTGCAAGACTGGGAGACCATATATTCCTATTACAATTTTGAAAACCTATCTGCATCCTTCCCTAAAATAGGTCTACTGACCTCCCTTTTGTTCGTATCCTTCTTTGGTTTTATTAATTGGACACAATACAAAACCCGCGAGACACCCGAAGCACAGAAAACTAATTGGATGGGAATGGTAATGCGCTACGGCATGCCCACCATTTTTTTGATGAGCCTCTATGGGGCATTCTACATGGAAATCGATTACTATTTTGAAAAGGCCTATCAGCGATCCCAAATACAATTACCAGGTACCGACACCTACCCTACCTATAACTATGAGCTGCGAGATTTTGGCCGTGTTTGGCTATTTAACTACACCCTATTTTTCGTTGCCGCCTTGGCCTTGGTGAACATTCAAAAAATTAAGAACCGTGTTTTTGGCATTGTTCTCCTGACCCTACAACTTCTGTGCGTTCTATTTTTCCTTACCGTCGGACTTTACATTTTAAGTGAGCTACGTGATGGGTATCTAGACGAAGGTTTGGCCGAGAACTATGAAATTGGTCCCTTTTATGTCGGCATTCGTTATGTGGCGTTTTTATTTTTTGGGATAGTGCTTTTTTCAATTCACAAATTGGTGCGTGCGCCCTTTATGCGGGTCAATTTCAAGTTGCCCTTTGAAATGCTTTTGCATACCTCTATACTATGGATCCTAAGCAGCGAATTGCTCAATTGGATGGATATCGTAGGGTCAAATCAAACCTATAAACTGGGATTAAGTATTTTGTGGGGAGTATATTCGCTCTTCTTGATCGGCCTAGGTATTTGGAAGAAGAAAACGCATCTTCGAATTGCGGGTATTGTACTTTTTGCGATCACACTTGTGAAATTATTCTTTTACGATATCGCATCGCTCAATACTATTTCAAAGACGATTGTCTTTGTCTCCTTGGGTATTTTATTATTGATCATTTCCTTTTTGTACAACAAATACAAACCTGCTTCCGATGAACATAAAGACTAGGTTTTGCCTTATTTTACTATGCCTCTCTGGGGGGCATGTCTTTTCCCAGTTAGACAGTTACAATCATAAAATTACCTTGTCTGGCATAAGCGAACAATGGCATACCGTTGTTCTGAACAAATTGGTTTTCGAGCAGTTAGAAAGCAATTTTTCCGACATGCGAATTTATGGGATTACCGCTGCAAACGACACTATTGAAGCGCCTTACATCTTAAAGATCAGCAAAGAGAAAAGCAGTGAGCGGCTCATTGATTTTAAGCCTATCAACCATGCCAAAAGCAAGGAGGGATATTACATAACCTATGAAACTTCCAACAGCGAAGCCATCAATCAGATACGCCTCGATTTTAGGAATCCCAATTTCGATTGGCACGTACAGCTAGATGGCAGCGAAAATCGAAAGCAGTGGTTTACGATTATAGAAGATCAGCGTATACTTTCAATTAAAAACAACAAGACAAACTATTCATTTACCGATCTCGATTTTACGAATTCGAAATACCGTTACTATCGCGTAGGCATAAAAACCTCGGAGAGTCCCGAATTACGCTCATCAAGAATTGTGCGCAATGAACTCGTTCCCGCAGATTATAGCTCATACAGCATCAAAAAACAAACAACGGACAATTCTTCACAAAAAAAACAAACAGTTGTAGACATCGATTTAGGCAAAAGGGTGCCTTTGAGTTATCTGAAGATTCTCGTTGCAGATGAAATAGATTACTATCGCCCCGTTTCCATTTCACATAAAAGCGATAGCGTGAAAACGGAAAAAGGATGGAAATATCACTATAGCAATCTTAGTTCCGGAATCCTTAGCTCTCTTGAAAAAAATGAATTTCGCTTTCAAAATAAGCTTGTACGGCATATACGGGTAACTGTTCAAAATCAAGACAATAGACCACTTCATATCAAAAATATGGAGGCCAAGGGGTATGTTCATGAACTCATCGTACGGCTTACCGAGCCGGCAACCTATTATTTGGCCTTTGGCAAGGCCGATGACCGCCCGCCCAGTTATGATATCGGTATGGCCACGACTACGATACCGGAAGCTATTACGGTCTTGCAGATGGGGAAGGTTCAGGATATTTCTAAGAACGAAGAAGCAATTACGCCGCCCCTGTTCGAGAACAAGCTATGGCTTTGGGGAATTATGGGTACCGTAATCCTGGTTTTAGGGTGGTTTACAGTTCGGATGATGCAAAAATCTTAGAAGGTTGTTTAGTTCTATTAAAACCACACTATTCTGGGAGACTTCTAAAAGCCGCAGCCAATTTCATCAATTGCCCCTAGAAATGATTGTCGGCTTTAAAAATAAATAGAATACCATATCCAACAATGCTGTATGTAATTGCACATTTCCCGACCTTTTAGAAATCACTTTAAGATTTTCAACTTAGTTGTACTTACAAAATAAAATAGACACAATAGCCGAAATGAGAAAGGACATATGACCGGTACTGAACTACGTTTAGACCTAAATATGTATGTATCATGAATGAAAAAATCTACTATCTGGTCGAATAGGCATCTAAAGCCCTTTTCGGTCCCTAAATTCGAAGCTGCCAAAGCCACATTCCCATTATGCAGTTTTCTCCCCTAAAACCACTAAATTAGTCTGCGATAAACACGCAACAAAGCAAGTGGCGAATCTACTAACAACCTATTGGAAATTGCACAGGACCGCTATTATTTTAGCCCTCCTAAGCCTCACTTTTTATTATGCTTTTGCGTATCATTTAGCACGCACCGATTTCACAAAGCTCCTAGCAGCGTTCATCGGGATGTTCTTTCTCTGTTATAAGTTGATTCAATTCGAAAAATGGAATTTTAAATTCTTACTAGGGATTGGCATTGTCTTTCGTTTGATTTTCTTGTTAGTGGAGCCCAATCTTTCCCAAGATTTTTATCGTTTCATATGGGATGGAGAGCTTGTACAAAATTGGTTCAATCCGTATCTGGAAGTACCCAACACCCTTATTGAACAAAAAAATCTTGTCATTGCGAATGCCCAAACCTTACACGAGGGCATGGGGCCATTAAGTGCCCGTCATTTTAGCAACTACCCCCCTTTGAACCAGCTTATTTTCGCACTTACCAGTTTTTTAGGTGCCGATAGTGTGCTGGGGTCTGTTATCGCAATGCGGATCGTTATCATCTTAGCGGATATCGGAGTGTTTTATTTCGGGCGTAAGTTGTTACGCAATCTCAACCGTTCGCCTCACTTGATATTTTGGTATTTTTTGAATCCGTTGGTCATCGTTGAACTTAGCGGCAACCTTCATTTCGAGGGGGTAATGTTGTTCTTTTTTGTATTGGCCCTTTATTTAATTTCGGTTAAAAAATGGAAGTTAGGGGCTGTTGTTTACGCACTGTCAATTTCTATTAAGTTGGTTCCATTAATTTTCCTCCCCCTGTTCCTAAAACATTTTGGATGGAAGAAGAGCATTGCTTTCTATGCGCTTGTGGGAATTACCAGTATAGCGTTGCTACTTCCTTTTTATTCATCTGAATTTATAGATAACTATGCGCAAACGGTAAGTCTTTGGTTTTCGAACTTCGAATTCAATGCAGGCCTATACAACGGAATCAAAAAACTAGCCTTGCAATTCGATGCAAAGCCTTGGGAGTTGATCAAAACCTATGGCAAAATCACTCCTTGGATTACCATCTTATCGGTTGTAATCTTGACATTTTTTAGAAACAATCAAAAGCTCCCCGTTTTAATGGGTTCTATGTTATGGGCCTTAACACTCTATTATTTCACATCTACAACCGTACATCCGTGGTACCTGGTCTTTCTAGTAACCCTTTGTATTTTTACCGAATATCGCTTCGCCATTCTTTGGTCTGCAGCAGTAGTTCTTAGCTATTTCGCCTATTCTAACACCGACTTTAAGGAGAGCCTTTGGTTACTTTCGATTGAGTATTTATCGGTTTATGCCTTTTTAGGCTATGAAATTATAACACGACATGGCAAAAAAGTGTTATTTGGCAAAAATGAACATTTTGACAAGGCCGATTCGAATTAATTTGTACATTTGAATTCTAATGAACAATGAAACACATATATTCACTACTAACGGAGTATCCACTCCGATACGTTCATTTGCGCCCGTTCGCCGTCGCCCGTAAGGGTATACTTTATTTTGGAAATAGGTGAGTCCGTTTCCCTTCTCGACAAAAATATTTATTCTTTTTATAATCTTTAAAGCAAATTACAATGGAAATTGTTATTGCTGATGAATCACATTTTAAATACGCCCAAATTATCTGCGACACCATTGCCGATTCGGCGAAGGTACGTGGTACTGGGATTGCCAAACGTACTCCGGAGTACATCCATAAAAAACTAGAAAATGGCAATGCCGTTATTGCACTGGACGGAAATACTTTTGCCGGCTTCTGCTACATTGAAGTGTGGGGGCACGAAAAGTATGTGGCCAACTCAGGTCTGATAGTGCATCCCGACTATCGGGCAAAAGGACTGGCAAAACAAATCAAAAAGAAAATCTTTGAACTTTCAAAAGCGAAATTTCCCCAAGCGAAGATTTTTGGTATTACTACAGCGCTGGCCGTTATGAAAATTAACTATGAACTTGGGTACAAACCGGTCACCTTTTCCGAACTGACCGATGACCCTCAATTTTGGAAAGGCTGCCAAACCTGCAAGAATTTCGACATTTTAACACGTACAGAGCAAAAAATGTGCCTCTGTACTGGTATGTTGTACGATCCGGCTACCAATGACAGGCCTACAGAAAAAAAACAAAAAAAAGTCAACGGCAAAGCATTCAAACGATTAAAAAGTATCAAAGAAAATATATTCCTCAAAAAGAAAACAAAGAACATATGAAACTAGTACTAGCCTATAGTGGTGGATTGGACACCAGTTACTGCGCCAAATACTTATCAAAAGAAAAAGGGTATGAAGTTCATGCAGTAAGTGTAAATACAGGTGGGTTTTCCCAAGAAGAAATCATTACCATCGAAGAAAAAGCATTGCAATTGGGAGCTACCTCTTACACCTCGATCGATGCTGTACAGACCTTTTATGATAAGGTAGTCAAATACCTTATTTTCGGAAATGTCCTAAAGAACAATACCTACCCCCTATCGGTAAGTGCCGAACGCATTGTGCAGGCCATTGAGATTGTAAACCATGCTAAAAAAATTGGCGCAAAATACATCGCCCATGGGAGTACAGGTGCGGGCAACGATCAAGTACGGTTTGATATGATCTTTCAGATCATCGCTCCAGAAATTGAAATAATCACTCCCATCAGGGACTTACAACTGGCGAGGGAGGCAGAAATCGAATACCTGCAACAAAACGGGGTCGACTATTCTTGGGAAAAGGCAAAATACTCCATCAACCGCGGACTATGGGGTACCTCTGTCGGTGGTGAGGAAACCTTAACCTCTGAAAAACCTTTGCCCGATTCTGCCTACCCCAGTCAATTACAAGAAAAAACGCCGGCCACGGCAAAACTCACTTTTGAAAAAGGGGAATTGGTCGCTATCAATGATCAACAAAACACACCGGTGACCAATATAGAAAAACTGAACGCCATGGCCTCTAAATATGCTATTGGGCGCGATATTCATGTAGGCGATACTATTATTGGTATAAAGGGCCGGGTCGGTTTTGAAGCAGCAGCTTCACTAATCATCATTAAAGCGCACCACCTATTGGAAAAACACACCTTGACCAAATGGCAGCAATATCAAAAAGAGCAGCAAGGCAATTTCTACGGTATGCTGTTGCATGAAGGGAATTATTTGGATGCCGTGATGCGAAATATTGAAGCCTTCTTGACCGACACTCAAAAAACAGTTTCTGGTGATGTGTTCATAGGGCTCTATCCTTTTCAATTTCGATTGAACGGTATTTCTTCAAAACACGATTTAATGAATGCCTCTTTCGGGAGTTATGGCGAAATGAACAAGGCCTGGTCGGTTGAAGATGCCAAAGGTTTTATCAAAATCCTATCGAACTCAGGTAAAATATACAACCACGTAAATCAATAAAATGATCAAAGTAGGTATTATAGGGGGTTCGGGATATACAGGTGGTGAACTCATCCGTATTTTATTGAACCACTCAAAAGCGGCAATTGATTTTGTGTATAGTACGACACGTGCCGGGAAAAGTTTACATACGGCACATCCCGATCTATTGGGTGAGACCATGATGCTTTTTACAGAAGAGATCAATGCTGGCGTGGATGTTGTATTTCTTTGTTTGGGTCACGGCAATTCCACTCAATTTTTACAGGACCACTCCTTTTCCGACCACACAAAAATTATTGATCTTAGCAATGATTTCCGACTTGCCGAAGACGCTTTTTTTGATGAAAAAGAATTCATTTACGGTTTGCCCGAACTGAACAAAACTGCTATTAAAAAAGCGAAATATGTGGCGAATCCGGGTTGCTTTGCTACTGCGATACAGCTAGCCTTACTGCCATTGGCAAAAGCCGGTTATCTGGAGAACGAAGTACATATTAATGCTGTTACAGGAAGTACCGGAGCTGGGGTACGCCCAGCAGAAACAACACACTTTAGCTGGCGAAATAACAACCTAAGTTGGTATAAGCCCTTTCACCATCAACATTTAGGCGAGATTAATGAAAGCCTGCATTCGTTTCAACAAAAGGTAGGCGAACTATATTTTCTCCCGGTTCGGGGAAATTTTGCTCGCGGCATCTTTGCCACCGCCTATACCGACTTTGATGGAAATGAAGAAACTGCCATTGCTTTGTATAAAGATTTCTATTCCAATAGCCTTTTTACACATCTTAGCGAAAGCTCAATTCATCTGAAACAGGTTGTCAATACCAATCAATGTCATTTGCATATACACAAGCACCAAAATAAATTATTAATTACCTCGGTTATTGATAACCTCCTTAAGGGAGCTTCGGGACAAGCCGTCCAAAATATGAATTTAATGTTCGGTTTTAATGAAAAAGAAGCACTTCAGTTAAAAGCTGGTGTATTTTAGGAATACTGGTATCAACATTAGTAAACTACCTCGGGGCGAACCCACGAGGCATTAAAAGGAAATTTAACATTGATTTCGACCCAAGCCTTTCTGAACACTGGTCGTGCAGGCGTCAGAGCATTATAAATCTCGATTATCGAGTAAAAACAATCTCTCGCTTTAGCGAGAATGAAAAAAAACAACATCAATCATGAAAATAGCCATTATAGGAACAGGAAACTTAGGGCTCTCAATTGCAAAAGGTATTTTACATAGTAATGGGGCCACCAAAATGTACATGACCAAGCGGAACATCGAAAGCATTCAAAGTTTCGAAAAATATGGCAATGTCGTCGTTACCTCAGATAACCGGGAAGCAGTAAAAAACTCCGATATTCTAATATTCGCAGTGCAACCGGGTCATTTTTCACAAATCTTGGAGGATGTCAAAGAACTACTTACCGAAAATCATGTGGTCATCTCGACCATAACCGGTTTTAGCATCGCAAAAATCGAAGGAATCATCGGTGCTGTAAACTTCATTGTTCGAAGTATGCCCAACACCGCTATTTCCGTTGGAAAATCAATGACCTGTATTTGCGCCAATACCAAAGGAGCACAACGAATCGAGTTGACGAAGGCCATCTTTAATCAAATGGGACACTCCTTGGAAGTGCCTGAAGAACAAATGCAGGCAGCAACGGTCATCTGTGCAAGCGGCATCGCTTTTTGGATGCGCTTGATCAGGGCAACCACCCAAGGAGCCATACAGCTGGGGTTCGATGCCAAAGAAGCACAGGAACTGGCCATGTACACTTGCGAAGGGGCCGCAAACCTCCTAATAGATTCCGGCAACCATCCCGAAGAAGAAATAGATCGGGTGACCACTCCCATGGGCTGCACCATTCAAGGGCTTAACGAAATGGAACATCAAGGTTTAAGCTCGTCCTTGATCCGAGGAATTGTTGCCTCATTCGATAAGATAACAGAGTTCAAAACCAAATAAAAAGGCCATTGTATGAAACTATTCGACGTATATCCATTATATGATGTTACCCCGGTATCGGCCAAAGGCATGATCGTTACGGATGAAAAAGGGCAAGAGTATCTTGATTTTTATGGCGGCCATGCTGTCATATCCATAGGGCATTCCCATCCGCATTATACCCAACGCTTAAAGGAACAAGTGGATCAAATCGGCTTCTATAGCAATGCGGTACAGAACCCTTTACAAGCCCAATTAGCAACCAAATTAGGAAAACTATCCAATTGCGAAAACTACAATCTTTTTCTTTGTAATTCAGGAGCCGAAGCAAATGAAAATGCTTTAAAAATAGCTTCTTTCAAAACCAAAAAATCGAAGGTTATCGCATTCAAGAACGGGTTTCATGGCCGTACTTCGGCAGCTGTCGCTGCAACCGACAACAAGAAAATCAACGCGCCCATCAACAAACAACAAAAAGTAGCCTTTTTACCGTTGAATGACCTGGCTGCCTTCCAAAAAGAAATTCAAAAGGGAGATGCTTGTGCGGTAATTTTGGAAGCCATTCAAGGAGTTGGGGGGTTAGACGAACCCACCACTAATTTTTACCAAAGTGTCGCCCTACTTTGCAAGGCGTGGAAAGTAATTTTGATTGCCGACGAGGTACAGTCAGGTTTTGGACGTAGCGGAAAATTTTTTGCTTTTCAGCATCATGGGATTCAACCTGATATTATAAGCATTGCAAAAGGCATGGGGAATGGCTTTCCCGTTGGTGGCGTCTTGATCCACGAACACATTGAAGCCAGCTATGGTATGTTGGGTACCACTTTTGGGGGAAATCACTTGGCTTGTGTCGCCACCCTGGCTGTATTGGAGGTGCTTGAACAAGAGAACCTTATCGAAAATGCCGCCAACCTAGGTGCTTACTTTACCGAAAAAGCGAAAGACTTACCCCAAGTCAAAAAAATCAAAGGCCGCGGCCTTATGCTAGGCCTTGAATTTGATTTTAAAGTAACCGACTTACGAAAAAAATTAATCTATAAACATCACCTTTTTACTGGCGGTGCCAAAGACCCTTACGTACTTCGTATTTTACCTGCGCTGAACATTCAAAAAAACCAGCTTGATTTATTTTTTAATACCTTAAAAACAGCACTACGGTGAACAAACAACTACATATAGCCAAGCGAAACCACGTTTTGTCGTTAATGGCCCAATTCGTTACCGAACAAACGCCAAATTTATTGGCTGCCAACAAAAAGGATTTGGATGCCTATCAAGGAAACGACATCGCAATGTTAGATCGTTTAAAAGTCGATAAAAACAAAATCGTTGGCATGGCCGAATCTCTAAAACAATTAGCAAACAAACCCGATCCTTTAGGAGTAGAACGTTTTACTTTTACTCATGAAAACGGGATGCACATCAGTAATAAAACAGCTCCCTTCGGCACCGTATTGATTATTTACGAATCTAGACCCGATGTTACTATAGAAGCAGCGGGTATCGCTTTTAAATCGGGTAACAAAATACTTTTAAAAGGAGGTAAAGAATCATTGCATAGCAATTTGGTGTTAGTAAGTTTATGGCATCGCGCGTTGGCACATGCCGACTGTTCATTAGATTGGGTTCACTATTTACAGTTTGATCGTACGCAAACGCAAACGTTCCTCCAGAAACCCACACAAACTGTTGACCTGATTATACCTAGGGGTGGAGAACGCTTGATCGCCTTTGTCAAAAAACATGCAACCTGCCCGGTAATCGTAAGTGGGCGAGGAAACAATTTCGTGTATATCGATGGGGAAGCAGATTTGGAAATGGCCCTTGATATTATTATCAACGCCAAAACCACAAAAATCTCTGCCTGCAATGCCTTAGATAAAGTACTGATAGCCGCCGACTTGCCCAGAAAACATGAATTTCTATCTCGCTTGGTGCAAGAATTGAGCAAAAAAAAGATGACAATTTTAGTCGATGAACAACTTGCCGATTTAGAAGGGACCTCAGCTATCTCCGGAGAGGAGGTATGGTATGAAGAATTTTTGGATTACAAAATTGTATTGGGTCAAGTACCAGACCTACAGGAAGCCATCGCCAAAATAAACACTTACGGTGGCGGCCACTCCGCTGCCATTATTACTGGCAATACAGAAAAAGCCGAAACCTTTATGAACACAATAGATACTGCCGCCGTATATCATAATGCGTCGACCCGTTTCACAGACGGGGGCCAGTTCGGACTTGGTGGCGAGCTTGCCATCAGCACCGACAAGTTACATCAAAGAGGTCCTATCGGACTTCAGCATTTGGTTACTAACAAATGGTACGTAAGAGGAAACGGGCAAGTACGAAACTAATCCCGTATCCTTTCCAAACAAATAAATAGCATGGGCAAAAAACGAATACTTCTTAAAGTTGGGTCGAATACCTTAACCAAAGAGACCGAACATATTTCGAGAGGGAAAATCGAGGATATCGGTCGGCAAATTGCCAAGCTTAAAGAAGACTACGAATTTATCATCGTAAGTTCCGGGGCCATTGCTGCCGCAAAACAATTCGTGAAATTGGAACACAACGGGGAAGAAATCAACATCAAACAGGCTTTGGCCGCTATTGGCCAACCCCATTTAATGCGGATTTTTCAAGAAAACTTTAGGGAATTGGGACTCTTTACCTCGCAGTGCCTTTTGTCCTACTCAGACTTTGAACAACCCGATTCTAAAGAAAACATCCGAAATACGATAAACATATTGGTGGCCAACAACTGTATTCCCATTATCAATGAGAACGATACGGTCTCGACCGATGAGATCCAGTTCGGGGATAACGATAAATTGGCAGCCCTAACGGCTTCCTTGCTACGTGTAGATCTATTGTTGATAGCGACCAATACCGACGGCATCTATACTAAAACTTCTATTGATCAACAAAAACCGATTACCATTGGCTCCGTATCGGACATTCAAATTTTAAAACAGGAGGTAAGCGCTGAGAAATCATCGCATGGTACTGGAGGAATGCAATCAAAAATAGAAGCAGCCACCATTGCACAAAACGCAGGGATAGAAACTTGGATTGTCAACGGGTTAAAGGACAATTTTATCATAGACGCATTAAGCGGAAAAGCGAACTATACTAAAATAACAATAGCATGAATTATCTCTCTATAAAAGACATCGACCATTTAGCTAGCTGGGTCGACCAAGCAAGAAAGCTCAAGTCGGCCCCCATGGAAAACAAGGCGCTAGGAAAAGGAAAGACCCTCTGCCTTCTCTTTTTCAATAACAGCCTTCGTACCCGTTTGAGTACTCAAAAAGCGGCCATGAATCTAGGTATAGAGGTTATGGTTATGAATTTCGGAAGTGAGGGCTGGGCACTCGAATATGGGGATGGCACGATAATGGACCAAGGAAACTCCGAGCACATTAAGGAGGCTGCGCGGGTCGTTACCCAATTCTGTGATATCGTGGCAATACGCGCTTTCGCGACCCTAACGCATAAGGAAAAGGATGAAGCCGAATTGGTGTTGAACGCTTTTGTAAAATATGCTGGCATCCCTGTTCTTAATATGGAAAGCTCGGTTGGGCATCCGCTACAGGCACTGGCAGACGCGATCACCATCGCCGAACAAAAAACTAAGGCACGACCAAAAATTGTACTCACGTGGGCCCCACACCCAAGGGCACTGCCCCATGCCGTTGCAAATTCGTTTGTTGAAATGATGAAACTTCAAGATGTCGATTTTGTAATTACCCATCCCAAAGGGTATGAATTGAATCCTGTAATTACCATGGAAGCGAAAATTGAGTATGACCAAGAGAAAGCACTTCGAAATGCCGATTTTGTATATGTTAAGAATTGGAGCAGTTATTCCGATTATGGAAAAATACTAAATCAAGATTCCGATTGGATGATGACCAAGAAAAAATTAGGCCCCGCCAAATTAATGCATTGCCTACCCGTAAGAAGAAATGTGGTGGTATCTGATGACGCCTTGGATAGTGATCAATCATTAGTAATTGAACAGGCGAACAACAGAACATATGCCGCGCAATTAGTACTTAAAAAAATAATAGAGCAGCTATAACATGACCAAACTGGCAATTGTAAAAATTGGAGGTAACGTACTAGAGAACAACGAAGAACTCACTAAGTTTCTGACTTTCTTTGCAGCCTTGGAAGGCACCAAGATCCTTGTACATGGTGGGGGCAAGCTTGCCACACAAATGGCGACCAACCTGGGTATCGAATCAAGAATGGTAGATGGCCGACGTATTACGGATGCCCAGACCTTGCAAGTCATTACTATGGTGTATGCCGGACTTACCAATAAAAATATCGTCGCCCAATTACAGGCACTCGATTGCAATGCAATTGGTCTTACTGGTGCCGATGGTAATACCGTTCAGGCACATAAGCGCCCCATAAAATCAATCGATTACGGGTATGTCGGCGATGTTGATGGTATCAACGCCAACACAATCTCAAAGTTGCTATCGTCTGAATTAACACCTATTTTTTGCGCCATGACCCATGACGGAAAAGGACAATTACTAAACACCAATGCCGATACTATTGCTTCGGAATTGGCCATTGGCATGAGTGTTCATTTTGATACCTCTTTGTACTACTGTTTCGAGAAAAAAGGAGTCTTGATGGATATCACCGACGAAGATTCTGTAGTAAAACATATCGACACCAATAAGTATCAACAGCTACTTGAACAAGGTATCATTGCCGATGGAATGCTTCCAAAACTAGCCAACTGTTTTCATGCCTTGAACCAAAATGTACATCAAGTCTGTATCGGGGATATTACAATGATCAACAAGAAATCTGATCTGTTCACAACTATAACCTTATAAAGATGGAGCAACAAATGCTTACCGAGAAAGCACTTAAACTATTAAAGGAGCTAATTTCTATACAGTCGTTCTCAGAGGAAGAGGACGAAACGGCAGCCGCAATTCAAAATTGGTTCAAGTCGTTTAAAATTCCTTATGAGCGCATCAATAATAATGTCTTTGCAAAAAACAAGTATTGGGACGAGCAAAAACCTATCCTCCTTTTAAATTCCCACCACGATACCGTAAAGCCAAACAAGGCCTATACCCGAGACCCCTTTCATGCACATATCGAAGATGGAAAGTTGTACGGCCTAGGCAGCAACGATGCAGGCGGGGCATTGGTATCTTTGATTGCTACTTTTACCCATTTGTACGATTCAAAAGATTTGAACCACAATATACTATTGGTGGCTTCGGCGGAAGAGGAAAATGCAGGAAAAAATAGTCTTAGGGGACTTCTACCAGACCTCCCCAAAATCGACGTGGCCATTGTAGGGGAACCTACTTTAATGCAATTGGCCATCGCAGAAAAAGGGCTGGTTGTTTTTGATGCCACGGTCAAAGGAACGCCATCGCATGCCGCACACCCTAATACGAACAATGCAATTTACAACACCATCTCGGTCTTGGAATGGTTTAAAAACTACACCTTCGAAAAAGAATCGGAAGCTTTGGGTGCTGTAAAAATGACGGTTACCCAAATTAATGCCGGAAGTCAGCACAATGTAGTACCTGCACAAGTAGATTTGGTGGTAGATGTACGTGTAAACGACCAGTACAGCAATCAAGAAATTGCCGATCTCCTTAAAAGACAAGCTCCATGTGAGTTGAAAGAACGTGGTCTTAAGCTGAACTCTTCTGCGATTGCCAAAGACCATCCCTTAGTACAATCGGGCGTTGCATTGGGAAGGGAAACCTATGGATCACCTACCTTATCGGATCAAGCGGCCTTAACCTGCCAATCTTTAAAATTAGGCCCTGGTGATAGTACACGTTCCCACTCGGCCGATGAATTTATTTATGTTCGTGAAGTAGAAGAAGGAATCGATTTGTATATTAAATTATTGGAAGGTTTTCTGAGAAAGTAATTAAAACAGATGAACACAAAAAAGACCATCTAGCATCTAGCATCTAGCATCTAGCATCTAGCAAATATAAATGAAGCAGTTTCCCACTTTTGCGGGAAAGACTATTAATATTATTTTTTATGAAACTCTGGGACAAAGGTTTTAGCACCGATCAAAAAATAGATAGTTTCACCGTTGGTGACGATCGCGAATTAGACCTCTTTTTAGCAAAGTATGATGTCATCGCCTCATCGGCCCATGCGAAAATGTTGGGCAAAATTGGCCTTCTTACCAAGGAAGAAACAGCTTCACTGGTCGAAGCATTGTCGACCATCGGAAAAACCATCGAGGCCGGTACTTTTATCATAGAGGACAGCTTTGAGGACATGCATTCAAAGATCGAATTCCTACTTATCGAAAAACTAGGGGATACAGGCAAGAAGATACATACCGCAAGGTCGCGTAACGATCAGGTGTTGGTTGCAATGCACCTCTATCTCAAAGATGAGCTTACCGAAATAAAAGTACAGACCAAAGTCCTGTTCAACCTATTAATGAATTTGGCGGAACAGTACAAAGAAGTATTGCTTCCGGGATACACGCACCTGCAGATCGCCATGCCTTCCTCCTTCGGACTTTGGTTTTCGGCCTACGCAGAAAGTTTGATCGACGACCTTTATTTTATTGAAGCGGCCTATAAGGTGGCCGATCAAAATCCGCTGGGAAGTGCCGCAGGCTACGGTAGTTCATTTGATATAGACCGTAGTTTTACCACCACGGAAATGGGCTTTGCCACCTTAAAGTACAATGTGGTTGCCGCCCAAATGGGGCGTGGAAAAGTAGAAAAAGCCACTGCATTCGGTATTAGCAGTATTGCCGCCACTCTTTCGAAAATGGCCATGGACATTTGCCTCTATATGAGCCAAAACTTTAATTTTATTTCCTTCCCGGATGAACTTACTACTGGTAGTAGTATCATGCCGCACAAGAAGAATCCCGATGTCTTTGAACTGGTGCGGGGAAAATGCAACAAACTACAGGCAGTTCCCAACCAACTCACCTTGGTAATCAACAACCTACCAAGTGGTTATCATAGAGACTTACAATTGGTCAAAGAGATTATAGTACCGGCCATACAGGATATGAAAGCTTGCTTGGAAATTCTAACTTTTAGTTTAAAGGAGGTTAAGGTCAACAACTCCATTTTAGAAGACATCAAATACGACTATCTTTTCAGTGTAGATACCTTGAATGAATTGGTTCAAAATGGGATGCCCTTTCGAGATGCCTACAAACAAATGGGTCAAGACATTCAAGAGGGCACCTTCACTCCCAAACGAGATATTTCGCATACTCATGAGGGGAGTCTCGGCAATCTTTGTTTGGAGGAGATTCGCAAGAAAATGGAAAAAAACTAATTTCACGGTTTACAGGGAAATGGGAAAACTAAAAACAGTTGACTTTTGCATAGAGAAGATTGATTTTTTACTTTTACAATATCCCCGAAAAAATGACAAAACCACTACACATCCTTTTTTTTCTTTGCTTTTGTTGTGCGGTCTTTTCCCAAAAAGCAACAAATGTAAGTGAAGCCCTAACTACCGAAGACCGGGCAGCTTCTTTTCTGGAACTATTACAAAAACACTACGCAGAGGGTGCATATGAGTTGCATAAGACCTACAGCGATTCGCTCTTATTGGTTGCAAAGGAATACGAGCTTCCCAGAATGCATGTGTTCGCACTGGTAAATCAAGCCGTTTATTTCAACAACCGAAACAACCGGCATAAGGCAATCGAGTTGTATCATGACGCATTGGAGCAATGCAAGCAAATCCCAGAAGATTTCCGCGCAAAAACAGTAGTATTGGTGAACATGGGAAATACCTATAACAACATTGGTTCCTACGACAAAGCGATAGAGACCATGAAGAAGGTGCTTATTGTGGCCGACAGCACCGAAAATTCGAGCGCAGTAAAAGCGGCTGCCCTGATCGGTTTGGCAAACAACTATGCCGAACTCGGCAATTTCGAAAAAACCCTTGAGGTGGCTGGCAGGGCAAAAACACTGGGCGAAAAAACCAAGAACGAGAGTGTTCTAGCTTCCGCATTGAACAACCTTATAGATGCCCATCTAAACTTGAAAAATTATGATAGGGCCCTTGCATTAAGCGAAAAGGCCTTACCACTTCCCGTGTTCAAGAGGCCTACCAAAAAAAGAGGATGGTTATTGTTAAATACGGGTATTGTAAATTATCATTTAAACCATACGGATACCGCCTTAAAATATCTAAAGGCCTGTACGGTATTGGCCAAGGAAAAAGGCCTTTTAGAGATTGAAATGTACGGGCATGAGTACTTGGCCAAGGTCTATGAAAAACAAGAAGATTACAAGGCGTCCTATGCTTCACAAAAACAATATTCAGTTTTGCGGGAAAAGCATTTAAATGATAGAAAGGAAGCCTCCGATGCAGATTTAAAAAAAGATATCACCCTAAAAGATGAAAAGATAGAGGAAAATGAAGAGGCGTTATTGGCCCTTTCGAACAGCGGAAAACAAAAGATCTTTTTAGGAATAGCCTTATTAGTTGCTATTGGCGGGCTGTTCTTCTTTTATATCAAACGTAAAAAAAGCTTGGAGCCCGAACTGGGAAAATTAAGCCCACAGTTTGTTACCACTAACCAATTCAATGCAGTAGCCATACACGAAGAATT
>CALLVX010000032.1 GCA_938010765.1 uncultured Flavobacteriaceae bacterium
TGGAATACGGCTGGGATTACGGGCGTACACGGCTTTCTAAAGAAATTGTGGAAGTTGTATTTTGATGCAAGCGGCAGCAAGGTGTCAGATGCCGAGCCTACCGCCGAGAACTTGAAAACCCTTCACAAGACCATTAAAAAAGTAGAGGACGATATCGCCAACTTTAGTTTTAACACCTCGGTTTCTACCTTTATGATCTGCGTCAACGAACTCACGGCCCAGAAGTGTACGAGTCGCACTGTCTTGGATCCGTTGGCCATCTTGGTTTCTCCCTATGCACCCCATATCGCCGAAGAGCTCTGGGAAAAATTAGGGCATGCCGAATCTATTGCTACCGCTCCCTTTCCCGTGTTTGATTCAAAACACCTAGTGGAAAGCAGTAAGGAGTATCCGATTTCTTTCAATGGTAAAATGCGGTTCAAATTAGAGCTACCCGCCGATCTAGGGAAGGAAGCGATCGAGGCAGCCGTTATGGCGCATGAAAAAACCTTAGCGCAGTTGCAGGGCCGCACCCCTAAGAAGGTGATCGTGGTGCCGGGGAAGATTGTAAATATCGTAGGTTAATAGTACTTGCCGAATTGATCTAATCAATAACAGAATGGATAAAATAGAAATTTTGGGTTTGGTCGCCGCCGCGTTGACCACTGCTTCCTTCGTGCCTCAAGTATACAAAACTTGGAAAGAGAAATCTACCAAAGATATTTCTTTGACCATGTATACCGTATTGTTCATTGGGGTAGTTTTATGGCTTATTTACGGACTAAATATACAGAGCCTCCCCGTTATTTTTGCAAATACGGTTACTGGTATATTGTTGCTTCTTATGCTGGCAATGAAGTTGAAATATAAGTAAAGTGTTTTGCGAGGTAAGTCTATAAAGGGGTCAAAAACTTCAAATTATCTTTGTTTATGCCGTTAATAGGACAACGTAAAAGCATGTAAACCACTTCAATAAAAGTAAATACCACTAAATCTTCTTTGCCACCGATAAGCAAAGAAAGTGAAAGGGTAATGGTTCGGTTCGAAATTTGGAATTAAAGATTGTGATATAATAATGTTGGTATATGGGTTGATTTATAAAAAAAAATATTTAAATTGCAGGTATAATCTTACAAATGAATTCAGGTAATATAGACATTTTATGGGATATAAATAATTCTATTGATGAGAGCTGCTCTGCTAACACTCCTGGCGAACCTTATATGAATTTTCACCAAAAACTAGTTGAATGGGAATATGGAAGTAGGGAAGTGACTTTTGAATACGATAGACAAAGAGTATCAATGCTAATTCCATACGAGGACAACAATAATATTTCAGAAGGTTTATATGCTAATTTATGGTATCGGGATTTAATTCTTTTTTTAAAGAAATGTATTTCTGATGACTCTAAGAGCATCGAATTTTACAAACAACTTCTCAAGGGGTTGCAGAAACCTGTTCAACGATTGAGATAATGTTACATTAGTTTTACGTAGTAAGCTATAATTGAAAGCAGATTTTAATTCTGCCAATCAGCTTTTGTATTTCCATTTTTTAACCGCTTTAGTAATGCATCAATGCTTGAGTTCATAATGCCTTGAGATTCCCTTTTTGTAGTAACCCCAGTTAGTTCTAGGATTTGTTTATACTTAAGTTCTATTAGTTTCATACTCCAATATTCAAATTTTATTTTGTTTTGAAATCCATATTGTAGAACCTCCACTTGGAAATGACGACGGTCATCCAAAATACGTTCGAATAGTATCATTACTTCCGTTTTTTTCCCTTCAATATACTGAATGTAAATACCGTTTCGGTGAATTAATATACCTGTTATTCCGAATTGCTTGTTATTAATCTGGGAGGTTAGAAGTAGGTCCTCAAATTCTTCACCATTTAATTGGTATGAGGCAATGCTACGATAAATCAGATAGAAAATCATAATGGTTCAAAATAATAGGAATAGCCAGCTTACTAAGATAGGAAAGAGCTTACTTACAAAACGAATATATCTTATTAAAATTACTCCTAACTATATGAAATTTATAACTTATTGCTTCGTATGATAGTAATGATAACCCTGCCCATAAAACCAAGAAAGTATTTGTATGGGCGAATGTCCAAGAAGGTATTTATTGTTGGACTAGTAAGATGAATATCGTTGGTCGGCCGATATCAGTAGGCCCAATTAAAACAAATGGATAACCGAGAGTCTTTGACTTGTTAACTATAGCTTTGACCACTGCTTCCTTCGTGCCTCAAGTATACAAAACTTGGAAAGAGAAATCTACCAAAGATATTTCTTTGACCATGAATACCATATTGCTCGTTGGGGTAGTTTTATGGATTATTTACAGACTGTATATTCAGAGTCTTCCCGTTATTTTTGCAAATACAGTGCTGGTATATTGTTGCTCCTTATGCTAGTAATGAAGTTGCGTTACAAGTAGCACGTCTTAAGCCGCTTTCTCTGGAAAAATTATCATCTTTAGCAAAATAGCCCTTAAAGAATAGGGGTGAATGAGCTAAGAATGTTTTTTAAGAGTATGTACCCCCATAAAAAATAGGGGTTTCATAGATATAAATTGCTTTTTATGGAGTTTACCCCCTATTTTTGTCAAAAAAACTTTCATATTTGTATTATTTGTCACATTTTTACACCCGTAATTGAAAAACAGCAAAAATGACCATCGGAGTTCCCAAAGAGATCAAGAACAATGAAAGCAGGGTAGGTATGACTCCTGGCGGAGTGTACGAACTGGTAAAGAATAATCATACCGTATACTTGCAATCTTCGGCCGGGGAAGGAAGTGGTTTTTCCGATGCGGATTACAAAACCGCAGGGGCTATCCTATTAGATACTATTGGGCAGGTATATGCAATGAGTGAAATGATCATAAAAGTAAAAGAGCCTATTGCAGAAGAATATGAATTGATACAAAAGGATCAGGTGGTCTTCACTTATTTTCATTTCGCCTCAAGCGAACCACTGACCAAAGCAATGATCAAAAGTGAGGCAGTCTGTATTGCCTATGAAACAGTTGAGGACGAGGAAGGAACGCTTCCGTTGTTAACGCCCATGTCTGAAGTGGCAGGCCGAATGGCTATTCAACAAGGGGCCAAGTATTTGGAAAAACCGGTGAAAGGCCGAGGTGTTTTGCTAGGCGGTGTTCCGGGAGTTGCCCCAGGAAAGGTTTTGGTACTGGGGGCCGGGGTCGTAGGTATTCAGTCCGCCAAAATGGCCGCTGGCCTTGGTGCCCATGTGACCATTCTTGATATCAATATGAAACGCTTGCGCTATGTGAACGATGTGATGCCGCCGCATGTAGTGACCGAGTTTTCAAACGAATTCAATATTAGAAAACATATCAAAGATCACGATTTGATTATCGGGGGAGTCTTATTAAAAGGAGCGAAGGCGCCTAATTTGATTACACGCGATATGCTTAAGGAAATGCGTCCCGGAACCGTCATCGTTGATGTCGCTGTAGATCAAGGCGGCTGTGTAGAGACGACTATGCCTACGACCCATGAAGATCCTATTTACATTATCGACGATGTAGTGCATTATTCGGTAGCCAACATGCCCGGAGCCGTACCTTATACTTCTACCATGGCTCTGACCAATGTAACCCTGCCCTATGTATTAAAGCTGGCCAATTTAGGCTGGGAAAAAGCAGTAGATACCGATTTGTCCTTGTTAAAAGGGCTTAACATCCTAAAGGGGAAAGTAGTCTACGAAGAAATCGCCCAAGCATTCGGTTGGGAACCTACCATGGCATAAAACGTACATTTTGTCAGTTTCAAAGGCCCTGTCGCTTCCTGTTGACTAATTCGGGAAGAATGGCGGGGTTTTTGCTTTGAGATACGTAGTAACTTATTCCTATTTAGAGGAAAATCATAGCCTCGCTTAATTTTCTTGGAAAAAAGGAATCTTTAGTATCTTTAAGTAAAATTTAAAAAAAGTTAAAATATGTTTGGAATTGATATAGGTTATTTGGTCATTGCAGGGGTTTTTGGCCTCTTTAGTATGTTGGTCAGTCGCCGACTAAAAAGTAAGTTTAAACACTATTCCCAAGTACATTTGCGCAATGGGATGAGCGGTGCCGAAATTGCCGAGAAAATGTTGGCCGATCACGGTATCCGCGATGTTAAAGTGGTTTCTACTCCCGGTATGTTAACCGATCATTACAATCCTGCCAATAAAACGGTCAATTTAAGCGAAGGTGTTTATGGCCAACGAAATGCTTCAGCGGCAGCCGTAGCAGCCCATGAGGTTGGTCATGCCGTGCAACACGCAACGGCCTATAGTTGGTTGCAAATGCGCTCTAAACTAGTACCAGTTTTAAACATCACTTCCCGATTTTCGATGTGGGTTATTTTTGGAGGGATGGCCTTGATGAGTACCACGGCTATTGGCGGAACCATCGCTTGGGCAGGAGTTGCCCTTTATGGTATCGGAACCTTGTTCAGTTTTGTGACACTTCCCGTTGAATACGATGCTAGTAATCGGGCATTGGCCTGGTTAAAGAATAAGAATATGGTGAGCCAAGAAGAATATGCAGGAGCCGAAGACGCATTAAAATGGGCGGCAAGAACCTATGTGGTCGCCGCGATCGGTGCGTTGGCAACACTCTTGTATTTTGCAATGCGCGTTGCGAGCAGGGACTAAGGCTTCTCTTTACAAGAGGCAAAAAACCTGTTCGAACGTTCGGCAGGTTTTTTGTTTAAGAGGCCTACAATAAGCTTCTACCATTCCCCCGCTTTGAAATCAAATTGAAAAGAATGGAAATACGTTTTCAACTTGGAACCATTGATGATTTGGCCACCCTTGAGCGTGTTGGTGATCGGTTGTTCGATTATCCTATAAAGCGAAACCAAGCGATTACTTTTTTAAACGATCATAGGCATCATTTAGTCCTGGCGTTCGACGGGGATGAAATCGTAGGAATGGCCTCTGGGTTTCACTACCTGCATCCCGCCCGATAAAGAACCGCAACTTTTTGTGAACGAGGTAGGGGTATTGAATGCCTATCAAAACAACGGAATAGGGCGAAAATTGGTGCGTTTGCTATGTGGCCACGGAAAGACCCTGGGATGTTCTGAGGCCTGGGTGTTGATCGAGAAATCAAACAGTGCCGCAAAAAAAATGTACCTAGGGGCTGGGGGCAAAGAAGCGCAAGAACCCATTGTTCTAATAACGTTTAACGATTAAGGTATATGAAAGAGGAAATTGAACTTATTTGGATTGATCTGCACGAAGAACTGTTGCGTTTTATTCGTTCGAAGGTGCAAGATGAACAGCTTTCAAAAGATCTTTTACAGGAGGTTTTTATAAAGGTACAGTTGAAGATCGAACAGTTGCAACACACTTCCAAACTAACGTCTTGGGTATATCAAATAACCAGAAATACCATATACGACCATTATCGAAAAAAGAATAAAAGTATTTCGATCGGTAGTCTTGATATTGCAGAGGAAGCAGATAGCAGTTTTGAATACCAACGATTGAGCGATTGTATCAACGGAAAGATTGCAGCCTTGTCCCCAAAACATAAAGAGGCGATTCTTTTAACTGCATTTAAAAATTACTCTCAAAAAGAACTGGCCGACCACTTGGGAATTTCGTATTCGGGCACGAAGTCTCGCGTGCAAAAGGCAAAAGACCTTTTAAAAGATTCCATTCTTGACTGCCCCAATGTAGCCACCGATAAGACAGGGAAGTTATTGGGCTACGAAAAAAAAGATAGCTGATTTTACGTCTTTTTGAGGTGCACTACGTCTATCGTGTGTAATCTCTAAAAGAATAGGATAATGAAAGCTAATAAAAAAGTTCAAGTACAAATTGTGAATGCCTTCGTGCATAATGATGAAGGGGGTAATCCGGCCGGTGTGGTTTTAGATGCAGACCAATTTAGCAGTGACCAAAAGCTTGCAATTGCTTCTAAGGTGGGTTTATCGGAAACTGCCTTCATATCCCAATCGGATACGGCCGACTTTAAACTCGATTTTTTTACGCCCAATCGTCAAATTGCGCATTGTGGTCACGCCACCATTGCTGCTTTTTCATATTTAAAACAATTGGGAAGGCTTAAGAACGCTAATAGTTCAAAAGAAACTATTGATGGTAACCGGAAAATTAAAATCGAAGGAGACCTTGCTTTTATGGAGCAGCGAAAACCGACCTACACTTCTTTGGCTGATCGGGAAACATTGATTCTAGCATCTTTGGGTATTCAAAAATTAGACCTGTTACCGAACGCTCCCATTCAATTGGTGAATACGGGGAATTCTTTTGTTATCGTCCCCGTGCGAGATTTAAATGTATTGAAGACCCTTCGGCCCGACCAAGACCGTATTGCCGCCATCAGCGAGGAGCTGGATCTTATCGGGTATTATGTTTTTGTGATCGACCCAAGCGATGCTGAAATAGATGCCAAGACACGCATGTTCGCACCAAGGTATGGTATAGAAGAAGAGGCGGCTACCGGAATGGCGGGAGGTCCCCTTGCTGCTTACCTCTATGATAGACTACAGATGAACAAACCAAACTTTCAAATTGAGCAAGGGAGCTATATGGATGTTGCTTCCTCCTCTTTGATTACCGTAAATTTGCAAATTGAAAATGGGGAAATAGTTGGCTTAATGGCAGGAGGAAAGGGCATTTTAAAATCACATATAGAAGTTGAACTATAGCATACGCTAAATGGTGATTTGCCGGTCTATTTGCTGGGCCAATGAAATAAAGGTTTCGGTTCGCGATACTCCTTCAATTTGTTGAATTTCGGTATTGAGCACCTGCATTAGATGCTCATTATCACGGCAGAGTATTTTTACCAGAATAGACCAATTCCCAGTAGTATAATGACATTCTAGTACCTCCGGGATTTTCCCCAGTTGTTTTACGGCTTGGGGGTTGCTCATGGCCTTGTCTAGATAAATACCCACATAGGCCATGGTGTTATAGCCGATCACCTTGGCATTGATAATGAATTTTGAACCGGCGAGTAATCCGGAAGCTTCCAGTTTACGCAAACGCTGATGTATGGCGGCTCCTGAAATACCAATGCTCCTTGCTATTTCTAAAATGGGTTTTCGGGCATCGGCCATTAAAAATCTTAAGATTTTCTTGTCAATACCATCAATCTTAACATTTTCGTTAGTCGATTTCATAGTTGAAGTTACAAATATGTAGTAAAAATACATATTCTCGATAGAATTGAAATCAATGGTCGTAAATTTTCCTAGTTCGCTACAGATTCTGGGTCATACCCCAGATAAGGAACCTCGAGCTCTTTAAAAATAATCCCATAGTTTTCGAGTTCTTTGAGAATGGGCTTGTATACTTCCCGAGTAATGGGAATCTGTACGCCAGGGGTGATGATTTTTTTGTTTAAGATCAAAAGGGTGGCAATAGCAACCGGAAGGCCAACGGTTTTGGCCATTGCAGTATGGGTTCTGGTTTCACCAAGAACTACCATATTGGCATCGATCTGTAATTTTTCCCCATTTAATAGATATCCAAATTTATGGTACATGACGATCATGTCCTTGTCGTTTTCTTCCAACTGCCAAGCTTCTTCTAAAATGGCTTGCAATATTTGGGCGGGGGTGGCATTTGCCAAGGATATGGTTTTCTGGTCGCTGAAAAGCTCTAACTCCTCCAATTTGTACCACATGCTATCATCCTGTTCGATCTTCAGATAATGCCGTAACTTTAATTCTACCGAATCTGTTGGGGAGTATGGTAAAAACAAATTGATGAATTCCCGGTACGACATGCCCTCCGAATTCTCGATCGTGAAATCATCTGCTGTCATTCCTAGTTCAATGAACATATTCCACGCCTTCGAAAAACCAACGCGTCGCAAGGTACCACGATAGAGCGTTAGTACGTTCTCTAGGCCATAGGCTTCCCGGTAATTTAAAGAATCGCGGTTGGCGTAGCCTTCGAACCTGCCATATCCTTCGATATTGAAAAATTCGGTACGCCGAAATAACTTGTGATACGGAATATATTTATAAGTCCCCTCTTGTAAAAACTTGGCGGTACCACCTTGTCCTGCAACCACCACGTTCCGAGGATTCCAGGTAAATTTGTAGTTCCAGAGGTTGTTGTCGCTTTCCGGAGCCAAAATACCTCCGGTAAACGATTCGAACAAGAGCATTTCGCCACCTCTAGAACGAATTTCATCAATAATCTGCATAGCGCTCATATGATCGATTCCAGGATCTAATCCGATTTCGTTCATAAATACCAGGCCTTTCTCTTTTGCCTTTTCATCCATGGCCTTGATTTCTTCGCTTACATAGGAAGCGGTTACCAGATGTTTTGAGAAAGCGATACAATCTTCGGCCACTTTATAGTGGAAGCGTGCAGGTAGCATCGATACTACGATATCGGAAGCCAAAATGGCTTGCTGCCTAGCGTCGTCTTGAAAAATATCAAGGGTTAGGATAGTACAAGAGGAATGTTCCTTAATTTCTTTTGATAAACCTTCGGGATGCAAATCTCCAATAGTCAGGTGTAATTGCTCTGAGCTTACCTTCTCTAAAAAATAATCGAGGAGATAAGAGGTAGATTTTCCTGCTCCAAGTACCAATATGTTTCGCATCCCTATCTTATTAGTTATTTTTGATATAACGAACTACTAAGGTATCAAATTGTTATATTTTTAAAAAAATGAGTTAATAAAGTTATGAACAAAACAATTTTTATCACTGGAGTGGTCCTTGGAGCGCTCGCAGTTGTTCTTGGCGCCTTTGCTGCCCATGGTCTAGAAGAACGCATAGATGCAACAGCGATCGGAACCTTTGAAACTGGAGCAAAGTACCAAATGTACCATGCATTGCTGTTACTCATTTTAGCAAATCTAAGGCAAATTCCGGAGGCAAGTAAAAAAGGGATTTTTTATGTATTACTGACCGGCGTAATTATGTTCTCTTTTTCGCTCTATTTTTTAGCGACTAATTCGCTTACAGCGGTCGATTTTAGGGCGATTGGTTTTATAACACCCATTGGCGGACTATTTTTAATAATGGGGTGGGGCTTGTTGGGCTTCGGTTGTTTAAGACATTTCAACTAATAAATTCTCAAAAATGGAGGGTAAAATATATATTTATGATAATTTTGCAGCATAAAAAACACCTCTGAATGAATAATTCGAAAAATCGCCCGACTTCCGTATCGTTGGCGTCCTATGGAATTACCCATACAAACATTAACTACCAACTTTCTTCGGCCGAGCTTCATAAAATTACGTTGGAGAAAGAGATGGGAAAAGAAGCTTCTTCGGGAGCACTAGCAGTCAATACCGGGGAATTTACCGGACGATCCCCAATGGATCGTTTTATTGTCAAAGATGACATCACCGAAAAAAAGGTTTGGTGGGGCGATATCAACATACCTTTTGATCCTGCAAAATTTGATGCCCTTTATGATAAGGTAATTGCCTACTTAAACGAAAAGGAACTCTATGTGAGAGATTGTTATGCCTGTGCCGATCATAACTATCGGATGGATATCAGGGTAGTCAATGAATTTCCTTGGAGTAATATGTTTGCCTATAATATGTTCATTCGCCCTACAGACGAGGAACTGAAGAATTTTGAGGCAGAGTGGACCGTGATTAACGCGCCCGGGTTTATGGCAGATGCCACGATCGATGGTACTCGCCAACATAATTTTGCAATACTTAATTTCACTAGGAAAATCGCTTTGATCGGGGGTACAGGATATACGGGGGAAATTAAAAAAGGTATTTTCTCTGCCTTGAATTTTATTCTACCAGTTGAGAAGAATACGCTGCCTATGCACTGTTCGGCCAATGTTGGCGAGGATGGTAGCACGGCGATATTTTTTGGATTGTCGGGTACTGGAAAAACAACCCTATCTACCGATGCTTCTCGAAAATTAATTGGCGATGATGAGCATGGGTGGAACAACGAAAATGCGGTTTTTAATTTTGAAGGTGGCTGTTACGCCAAAGTAATAAACCTATCTCAAGAAAACGAACCAGAGATTTATGGCGCTATAAAAAAAGGAGCCCTGTTAGAAAACATTTTGATGAACGAGCAGGGCGTAGTTGATTTTTCAGATACCTCGATTACACAGAATACGCGTGTGAGCTACCCGATTTATCATATTGAAAATGTAAGACGCCCTTCGATTGGTAAGAATCCGAAAAATATTTTCTTTTTAACTGCCGATGCCTTTGGGGTATTGCCTCCGATATCTAAATTAACACCTAGTCAGGCAGCTTATCACTTTATTTCAGGATATACCGCCAAGGTAGCAGGTACCGAAGCAGGTGTTGTGGAACCAATTCCTTCATTTTCTGCTTGTTTTGGAGCACCATTTATGCCCTTGCATCCCGCAAAATATGCTGAAATGCTGAGTAAAAAAATGAAAGATAGCGGTGTGAACGTCTGGTTGGTCAATACCGGATGGACGGGAGGGCCCTACGGAGTCGGTACCCGAATGAAGTTGAAATATACCCGAGCAATGATCAATGCCGTTTTGAATGGGGATCTTGGCTTGTACTCCTACGATGACTACCATATTCACTCGGTATTCGGAGTAGCACAACCGCGCAGGTGTCCGGGAGTACCGACCGATGTGTTGAGTCCTAGAACAACTTGGAACGATGACGAGGCGTATTATAGAACGGCCTTCAAACTTACCAATGCGTTTCGGGAAAACTTTAAGGAATTCGAAGCTTACGCCAGTGAAGAAATTCGGCGCGGTGGGCCGCAGCGTTATGCGTTTTAAGTAAGCGAAATATGTGATTATTAAAAAGCCCCTGACAGCAACGACAGGGGCTTTTTTCTTTATCTAGAAAGTAACAGCGCGTTACCTTTTGTTTGCAGTGGTGATGTATTTCTGCAGCGCCATGGTCATCGACGGTGTTTCTGGCGTAGGTGCTTTGATATCGATTCGAAGGCCTGCATCAGTGGCTGCGGTCACCGTAGAATTTCCAAAAACGGCAATTCTTGTGTCGTTTTGTTCAAAATCTGGGAAGTTTTTCAAAAGAGACTCAATTCCCGATGGGCTAAAGAATACCAGAATGTCATAATATACATTCCTAAGATCTGACAAATCACTTATCACGGTCTTGTAAAAGATTCCTCTTGTCCAATCTACCCCTAGTTTATCCAACGTCTCAGGGACAATTGGCTTAAGTGAGTCAGAAGACGGTAGTAAGAATTTTTCGTCTTTGTATTTTTTAAACATACTTACCATGTCCACAAAATTTCTTTTGCCAACATAGATTTTACGTTTGCGGTATACAACGTACTTCTGTAAATAATAAGCAACCGCTTCGGACTGGCAAAAATATTTCATCGAATCAGGAACCTTGAACCGCATTTCCTCGGCCAATCTAAAATAATGGTTAACCGCATTTCGACTTGTAAGGACAATAGCAGTGTAATTGTTGAGATCAATTTTTTGCTGACGCACTTCTTTGGCATCTACCCCTTCTACATGAATAAAGGGTCTAAAATCAACTTTTACTTTCTCTTTATCAATAAGTCTTGCGTAGGGGGAGTTTTCCATTTTCGGTTCTGGTTGCGATACCAAAATCGTTTTTACTTTCATAGTTTTCAATGGTTTAGGTAACTTCCTATTATCACCAAGGGTGCAATTTCGAGTGCGCAAAGGTACAAAATAAAATAGAAAAAATGGTTGGCGATAAATTTTTGATGATTCCGTAGTGCAGTTGCCCAACCAATAGTATTAACCAATAGAATTAGGAAAATCGCTACATATACCACAATTTTTGAATCCTGAATTACAAAGGATAGGAGTACGTTTGCACAGAACATGAGGATGCCACTGTAATTCAGATAGGACAGTTTTTTAAAGATAATTTCCGAGATTATCTTTTTAGACCCGAAAATAATACCGTTCCCCAGCTGCAAGATTACTTTGGAAATCAAAAAAAGTAGTAAAAAAACAAGGATGATAAGAAACATGGTGGGGTAGTAATCCTGATTGAAATCGAGAAGCACGTTTCTGGCCAGGTATAGGAACAGGGCGAAATTGATGATTAGAAAAATAGTAAAGAAAACATGAAACCAATTCATCAATCGGTCCTTTTTGTTATACATAAATATGTACTTGTTATTAAAGGGCAAAATGATGAAATTCAAGAAGCGGCTATAGAACATGCTCTTTGCCATAACGATGAACAATAAACTTGAAAATATCAAGATGGTAATCCAATCGATGGTTCCGTAGGTTCTAAGAATGGGTTCCATTAGTCTAGTTTGATGCTGTTTCCATTGAGTCCGTAACGTAATTCGTTTTCAGAAATACCAATTCGAAAGTATCCGGGGCGCAATGTTTTTGGTTTTGGAAACTTAAACGTAAAATTTGTGGTATCATTTGATTTAAGGGTCAAAATTTCTGAATCCGTTGGTTTTGCAACTATCGGGATAACATCTTTAATTCGTTTGTAATCGTTTAAAAACCCTATGGCAAAGCCAAGTTTTTGTATGTCGATATCGTGATTGTACGGGTTATAAACTTTGATTAAATGCGACATGGTTTCATCTAAGGAAAACGGTTTGTCTTCAAGGTAACATCGTAGTTTTCTATAGGATTCGAAGTTGTTGATGTGTTTACCGTAATAAACACCTCCTTTTGCATTGGTAAAAGCAATTTTTTCATTCCTTAAATAAGGAGATACATAGAAAACATCTTTGCCTTGCATACTGCTTTCGCTATCGTCTATTGAATATTGGTTCTGGCGGTAGTTAATATTGTTCAAAGAGAAGGTAGAATTTCCGGTGTAGAATGCATACATCGGGGCCAAGCGATAGGTATTCTCGAAAACAACCGGTGTATCGCCAATTTTTGACTGTAATTCCCTTACCCAAGCCCTATTGCCATGGCTTTCGTAATGTATAGGTAACAAGGCGGGTATGATAAGGCCAAGACGTAAGTATAACAAGACCACAGCGTTTACCAGCCCCATGCGAAAGATCCATTTTCTGGTTTTTTCATCTTGTAAAAGATCATTGAACACAATAATTACTAGTGGAATAGAAATCGCAATGATCCATTGTGTTTGAATGCGGCGGTTGAAACTTGAGATAAAAAAGAAGATCAATATACCATACACCAAAAAGACCAGGGCTTTTGTAAAAGTATCTTTGGCTTTGACTTTGAAAAGCGAACGATACACCCAGGGGAAGGCAAGTCCGAAGAGTGCTATCATATTTACAAAAAAGCCCAAGGTGTACTTTTCAAAGCTATACGCAGCATTGGGTCTTTCGAATAAATGGTACTTTATAGAGATAAATTCGTTTTCGTATAACCAAATAAAATGAGGAGAATAAGCTGCCAACGATACAATTACGGCAAGCCATGCATACCTATTCCGAAGTAATTTTAGATTTGATAACAATACGAATATAATCACCAAAACCGCATGGTATTTGCTATACATAAGGCCTGCCATTACCAATCCCAGTGCTACAGAGGGCAGTGCCGAAGGCTTTTTTATAAATTGTTGGTAAGTGTACAGGAAGAGGGCGGTAAAGAATAGTAAGGGAGTATCGGGCAAGGTAAAAAAACCATAGGCATTCAAAAGGGTCATGGAAAATGCCAACAAGAAAAAGTGTTTTACGTACTGGTTCTTTTCGCTTCCTTCGATACTCATCCACAGAATTACAAGGGTCCCGGTCGAAAAAAGACAACTTACGAACCGCACGCCAAGTTCGCCATCAAAGAAAAAACTACTTATCTTGATCATCCATGCTACCATAGGAGGGTGGTCAAAATAGCCAAAAGCGATTTTTTGAGCATAGTGCCAGTAATACGCCTCGTCGAAAATAAGTTCGGTGAAATAGGCTTGGGCGAGATTAAGAATTAACAGGGCGCCTAAAAGGAGTAAAAAGGGTTTTTGGAATTTCTGAGGCATCGTTTATGGCTGATTCACAAATCAAAATTACAAATTATAGCTGGTACCGCGTATTCTAAAAAAAACATAAATACCGAGTCGCCGTTTTAACAGGGTAAGATAAAACACTATTTTTGTTCAAATTCACAAAAGTCAATGTCCGACAGTTTAGTCATCATTCCTACCTACAATGAAATAGAGAACATTGAGGATATAATAAAGGCTGTGTTTGCGCTACAAAAAGACTTTCACATACTTGTTGTCGACGACAATTCTCCCGATGGAACCGCGCAGGAGGTGGTTCGCTTGAAAGATTCATTTCCAGAAAGCCTTTTTTTAGAAGTAAGACATGAGAAGTCGGGGCTCGGAACCGCCTATATACATGGGTTTAAATGGGCCATTGCCAAGAAATACGACTTTATTTTTGAAATGGATGCTGATTTTTCCCATAGCCCGCACGATCTTGAACGTCTGTATGCAGCATGTGTCGACGGGGCCGATATGTCGGTAGGATCTCGTTATAAACAAGGGGTGAATGTGGTCGATTGGCCATTGTATAGGGTATTGTTGTCGTACGGAGCGTCCTTCTATGTGAAAATAATAACCGGTATGCGGGTGCATGACCCTACCGCAGGCTTTGTTTGCTATCGCCGTCATGTATTGGAGAATATCGCTTTAGATTCGGTACGCTTTATCGGATATGCATTTCAAATTGAAATGAAGTTTCGAACCTATTTACAGAATTACAAGATCGAAGAGGTGTCTATCGTATTCAGAGATCGGGTAAAGGGAAAATCGAAAATGAGCGGGTCAATTATAAAGGAGGCGGTATTTGGGGTTTTTATGATGAAAATGCGAAGCTTGTTCCAAAAAAATAGATTTTAATGAGGCAGTTAATCAAGAATGGTATTCTCGTAAATGAAAATCGCGTCTTTGAAGGTGATTTGTTATTGGAAGATGATATTATTATCAAAATTGATCGAGATATCAGTGATCCCCATGCTACTGTCTACGATGTTAAGGGCCGGCATGTATTGCCGGGCATTATTGATGATCAGGTGCATTTTAGGGAACCCGGTCTTACCCATAAAGGTTCTATCGCTACAGAAAGTAGAGCGGCGGTCGCAGGTGGTATTACCACCTTTATGGAGCAACCCAATACCAACCCGCAGACAACCACTATTCAAAAATTGGAAGAAAAGCACGCGATGGCAAAAGAAAGCGCCTTTGCCAATTATTCCTTTTTATTCGGAGGTACCAATGACAATTTAGAAGAGTTAAAGCGACTCGATAAAAATGCCTGCTCTGGTGTAAAACTGTTTTTAGGATCTTCTACTGGTAATATGTTGGTAGATGATGAGGTGGTCCTTGAGCAGATTTTTAGAAATACTGAAATGGTGATCTCGGCCCATTGCGAAGATGAGGGAACCATTCGAAGAAACCTCGAAGCATATAAATCCAAATATGGAGACGATATTCCTGTAAAATTCCATCCCCTTATTCGTAGTGAGGAAGCCTGCTATCTTTCTTCTTCCAAGGCGATTGCCTTGGCGGAAAAGACAGGGGCCCGGTTGCATGTTTTTCATCTTTCGACGGGTAAAGAAACGCAGTTGTTTCGAAACGATATTCCCCTTAAGGAGAAGAAAATTACGGCGGAGGTCTGTATTCATCATCTTTGGTTCTGCGATGTGGATTACGAAACCAAAGGAACCTTGATCAAATGGAACCCCGCAGTGAAAACCGCTGTCGACCGCACCCAATTGTGGAAGGCTCTTTTAGATGATCGTTTGGATATTATTGCCACCGACCATGCACCTCATTTATTGGAAGAAAAAAACAACGTTTATACGAAGGCCCCTTCGGGAGGGCCACTAGTGCAGCATGCGCTCCCGGCCATCTTGCAAAAATGGAAAGAAGGAATTATCTCGTTAGAGAAGATTGTTGAGAAAATGTGTCATAATCCCGCAATACTTTTTCAGATACACAAACGTGGTTATCTTCGAGAAGGGTATTATGCCGATTTGGTCGTGGTAGATACCGATAATTCTTGGAAAGTAGCGCCTTCGAACGTTGCCTACCATTGTGGTTGGTCGCCTTTTGATGGGAATACATTTACTTCTCAAGTAACCCATACCTTTGTAAATGGACATTTGGCCTATGAAAAAGGGCGGTTCTCAGCTGAAAAAAATGCCAAAAGACTCACTTTTGATAGAAATTAAGATGCAAAATAAGTGGTTATATCTCATGGTTGTTTCTTTGCTATTCTCTTGTGGGGAACAGGTGCTGGAGCCACCTGAAAAGTTGATTCCCAAAGATACGATGGTGTCTATTTTAACCGAACTCACCATAATCAATGCGGCTAAAACTACCAATGTGGCTATTCTTCGTAAAAATGAAATAGAGCCCATGACCTATCTTTTTGAAAAGTATAAGGTAGACAGTTTACAGTTTGTTATGAGCGATCGCTACTATGCGTCCTTGCCATTGGAATATGAGGATATTCATGCACAGGTACAAAAGAGTATCGAAAAACAGGCAGAGGAAATTATTTTGGTGAAGAAGGTAAACGACAGCCTTAAACTGGCCAAAAGCAAGGAAAAAAGAGGAGCAAACAAAAAAAAGGGCAAGGACAAAAACAAAAAGCCTAAGATTTCTTTGGCGAGCGATTCTCTTCAATAAAACGTGCACAGGAAAAATGGAAGGGTTTTTCCAGTGTTTCAAATTGAAAATCCAAGTGATTTTGAATCTTGGTGTTGTCGTATTGTGATCGATGTTTCAAGGAGTAGATGTCGTTTTTTGTCAGTTTTCTTGACCTACGGGTAAAAAAGCAGAAGAGGGCATCTAAAACACGTAGGATGTTCAGCTGCCAAAAGGCCAGTTGTTTGGTGGGTGCTTTTAGACCGAGTTGCTTTGTCAGGGTGGTAAGTACACTATGATAGCTCAAGTTTTCCGAAACGGCAATGTAGCGCTCTCGGTCTCTATTGGAATTCATTAAGTGATACATCATTCTAACTACGTCATGCACACTTACAAAGCCACTGCCTCCTGGTGGGTAATACGAATATCCTTTTTGGGCGGTGCCGAAAAGAGCGCCGCTTCCCGTTTCCCAAAACCCCGGCCCCACAATAATTCCCGGATTGACTATAACGACCGATAAGCCTTCTTGGGAGGCGCGCCATACTTCCAATTCGGCGGCATATTTGGCTCGGGCATATACATTTGTATGTTGCTCCGAGAATTCACTTTCCTCGGTTGCTTTTTCGTCGGTTGCACTGCCACCTATGGTGGCGATACTACTTACATAACATAATTTCTGAACCTTGAATGATAAGCAAAGATTAACGATGTTCGCAGTGCCTTCAGCATTAACCTTTAGCAAACGATTGTAGTTTTTAGGGTCAAAAGAAATTAGTGCAGCTGCATGATATACCTGTTCGACGCCTTCAAAGGCCATTTCCAAAGCCGGGATATCGTTGATGTCGGCGACCATCCATTCTATTTTTTGAAAGAGCGCCTCTACATCTTCGGTATAGTAGGCAAAAACAGCCTTTACCCGATTTAGATTGCTATCGGGCCTGTGAATAGCGCGTACCAAAACCTCAGATTTTAATAGGTGTAACAATAAATGAGATCCCACCAAACCAGTACCGCCCGTAACTAAAACCATGGATTAAAGTTAGTGATTTGCAATGGATAAACCTGGCAAAAATGACTTTCGAGAGACGAGCGGAAACATATTGATCGCCCACCCTTACTGCGTATTTTGATTTTTGAAAACAACCATATATTTACTGCCTGCAAGGCTAAAACACAAAGGGAGTTCTTTATATTTGTAGCTTAAAATACAATTATAATGGCCTTTAGTTTTGTCGAAGAATTGAAATGGAGAGGTATGTTGCACGATGCAATGCCCGGCACGGACGAACACCTGCTAAGTGATATGCAATCTGCCTACGTAGGTATTGATCCAACTGCCGATTCGCTGCACATAGGCCATTTGGTGGCAGTAATGATGTTGGGCCATTTTCAACTGGCCGGTCATAAACCCTATGTTTTAGTTGGGGGCGCTACGGGGATGATCGGAGATCCTTCCGGTAAATCTGCCGAACGCAACCTGTTGGATGAGGCTACCTTGCGGCACAATCAAAATGCCCTTAGAGAACAACTATCGCGCTTTCTTGATTTTGATAGCGATGCCGGGAATGCAGCCGTTTTGGTAAATAATTACGATTGGATGAAAGATTTTTCATTCCTCGATTTTATTAGGGATGTCGGCAAACATATTTCGGTGAATTATATGATGGCCAAAGATTCGGTAAAAAAGCGCTTATCTTCAGAAGCAAAGGAAGGGATGTCGTTTACCGAATTTACCTATCAATTAGTTCAGGGATACGATTTTTTACACCTCTACCAGCAGTATAACTGTACTTTGCAGATGGGTGGGAGTGATCAGTGGGGCAATATTACCACGGGTACCGAACTTATTCGCCGTATTGGTGGCGGTAAAGTATACGCGCTTACATGTCCTTTGATTACAAAAGCCGATGGCAGCAAGTTTGGAAAGACCGAAGGAGGTAATATATGGCTCGATCCTGAAAGAACTTCTCCTTATAAATTTTACCAATATTGGTTAAATACATCCGATGCGGATGCCGAGAAGTACATTAGGATATTTACCTTTTTGACGCAAGAGGAAGTTAGTGCATTGGTACAGGAACAAGAAGAAGCCCCTCATATGCGGCCACTACAGAAGCGACTTGCGGCAGAGGTTACGGTAATGGTACATTCACAGGGCGATTTGGAAAATGCCATGCGTGCAAGTACCATCCTTTTTGGTAAGTCAACTTCAGAAGATTTAAAAACCTTGGATGCAAAAACCTTCCTAGAAGTTTTTGAAGGTGTTCCCCAGGCCGAAGTTCCTATGATGGAACTGGAAAATGGCTTGGATATAATTGGAGCCTTGGCTGCGAAAACGGGCTTTTTAGGTTCGAACGGGGAAGCCCGAAGAGAGTTGAAACAGAATTCAATCTCGGTAAATAGAGAAAAGGTGAAGGAAGATTATCAAATCACCAAGAGCGATTTGATCAATAAGCAGTTTGTATTATTGCAAAAAGGAAAGAAAAACTATTATGTGTTGGTAGTTAAATAAGAATGGCCAATTTCTTTCCCTATGAATTCCATTATAGTACCATTAAGTTACAGCCTCGAACATCCGAATGGTCGAAACGACCTATTATTTCGAAGCTTTCATCTTCATATACTTTTCCCAGGTCTTGAGTGGCAATAAAAGAACAAGAATGTACATTGGCAAGGTCTATAATGTTTAGGCCTCCTGTTTTACCATATCCTTGTAATGTAAGAGGGTCTTCGGTGTCTCTGGCAAATACGCGCATCCAAGGAGGGCATTTAAAGATGCCCGTGCCTTTCGAATACGCTTGGGACAGTAACTCTGTCATACCATATTCCGAGTGGATGTGCGTTAGTCCAAATCCTTTTTTCAACAATGCGTGTAATTCTTCCCTGATCAATTCTTTTCTTCGGCCCTTCATGCCACCCGTTTCCATTACCAGAGTATTTGATAGCGAAAACGAGTGGGTTTCAATTAGGTCTAATAGTGCAAAGGATACACCGATTAAGATAGTACGAGTGCCTGCTTTTTCCAACCGTTCTAAGCTGGTTGCAAGAGCAGTGGTATTATGAAGATAGAATCCGCTTTCGGGATGTACGCTTTTTTGAATCAAATCGTTTACCATATAAATCAAAGAAGATCCTTCTCTTTCTAAATAAGAAGGTAAAAGGGCGAGCACACAGTAGTTTTGAATTTCCCCATAAAAGTGCGCAAAACCTTTTAGGTAGCTTTGCTCATAAAGTGTAAGGTCAATAACGTGGTGTTTGCTTGTAAGCGCACCGGTAGTTCCGCTGCTGGTAAAAGTAGTTTCAATTTCTTGTTTCCCGGTTAATAAGGTTTTTGATTTAAAAAACGCAATGGGCAGAAACGGGATATCGTTGATTTTTTGAACTGTATCGTTTGTTTTTCCTAAATAATTGCAAAATTCTTGGTAAACCTTGTTGTGACGATATTGGTGATGAAAAACGGATAAGGTTTCGGATTCAAATTCCGCGGATGTATTAATCCCAAAGATACGTTCTGTATTCATCATCATTGGACAAAAATAACCAAAATCGGCTATGCCCAATACTTTTTAAAGGACTTCCCTCGACTTCAGATGTACGTTCGGGAGGGTATCATGGCACCTACTTTACGACCAGTTTTCGTGTAATTGTTTTTTGCTCCTCAATTACCTGCAGCACATAGATCCCTGGTGCGAGATCAGAAATATTCAGTGCGGTGTTCTTGATTACGTCTCGAAGTACGGTTTCGCCGAACACATCGTAAATTATAACCTCTTTTTGAGCGTTTCGTTCTGTGGTAATATAGACCACATTATCAAAAACCGGATTAGGGTATAATTTAAACCCAGGAATTTCCTGTATTTGCTGGTATTGGGTAGTAGGGGTTTCCTGTGCAACAGCACAGAGCGTAAACACTAAAAATAGTGCAGAGTAGAGTATCTTCATACGGTTAAGTTTATTGTTTTTTCAACAATCGTATGTAATTCGCGAGCTAACTATTTTTTAAAGAAAAAATGGCTGTTTCGCTCATTTCATAGGTATTGATTTGGGATCAACACTTTAAAGATATAGAAAGCGGTAGTTCAAGCCTTAATTTTGTTGTGAAATTCGATAAAATGTAGGTAAATGGCAAAAGCCTTGCATTTCATCGGATTTATAGCCCGTTTCCCCTAGTAAAAAATTGGAATTAGATAGTGAAGTAAATGCCGATTACTTGATAATCAACTTTCTGGTAGCCACTTTGTCTTTCTCAAAAACACGTAGCAAATAAACACCTGCATCGAGGTTGGAAAGATTCAATTCGGAGCCTAAAATTTTAGTTTCCAAAACCTTGGTTCCCAAAACATCAAAAATCAAAATTGTTTTGGGGGCATTGGCAGTAGTACTAATATAAACCTTCCCTGTAGTAGCAGGATTAGGGTACAATTTAAACCCATCAATATCCCTGTTCACCGTCGGCTCTTGAGCCGAGGCAAAGGTGATACAAAGGAAACATACTAATAGGTAAAAGTGCTTCATTCAGATATATATACGGTAAAGATACTAATTTTGATGTTTTATCGTTGCCAAATATCTATAACAAAGCAAAAATTCGGCCAAAATGCAAAAAAGCCCTGACTTTTTTGGGGTCAAGGCTTTTAAGATTTTTGTTTCTAGGGTTGACTACAGGTCTGTAGCCCAATCAAAAATTGCTATATCTACTGGTGCTCCTGAATCATACGGGCCAGCAATGGTGGCATCAGCCCCATCGATTTGAATATTGGCTAAAGGACCGTTATCTTTCATGTCTACCAAAGTGACATACCCTTCCAAATAGAGGTTGGTAATGCTAACGCCTGATTCTTTTTTGAATTGTAGGGCAGTACCATCAACACTAGAAATAGCGGTGAAGTTCACCAATTTGGGATTTCCATTAATTCCGTCTGCCTCAACAGCGGTAGAGAAACCAGCTTGGGTGTGCGATACATAGGTGTTGGTGAGGGAGCCGTTCCAACCTTCTGTCCAGTCTACGGCATCATCTTCGTTGTTCTCCAAGTAGAAGTTAGAGGCACTTACAGTTCCACCAAAGAACTCAACACCGTCGTCGGTACCGTTTAAGATAGCAACATTGTTTATAGTAGTTCCAGAACCAACGGCATACAACGTTAAACCGTTGTACTGCGATTCGGAATTAATTTGAGCACCTGCATAGTTGATGACCAAATAGCTGATCGAACCTGAGCTGTCTGTATCATTGCTTCCTCCGTATGTGAAGCCGCCTACTTCGGCAGTTGCACCGACCCCTTCGGTAGTGGTAGCATCACCAAGAATTACCAATCCGCCCCAATCACCTGGGTTTTGGCTGGTACTAGTCATTACAACGGGAGCTGCAGCGGTACCTTGAACATCAATTTCGCCACCCTTTTTAACTACAATATAGGTATCGGTTTCAGTTCCACTATCCGCGTTTGCGATGATAACGGTCCCCGCAGGAATCGTCAATTTAGCACCGGTTTCAACGCTTAGGCTTCCATTTAAGCGATAGATTACATTTGCATCTAGGGTGGTGTCCGAATCTACAGTACCTTCCAAAGCCATAGTGGTTACCTGTGTGCCACTGTTTACCCAGTCGAAGATGGCCACATCTACGGTGGCATCGGCCAAATAGGTGCCGGTGGGATCTGCATCGGCACCGTCTATTTGAATGTAGGCCAATGGCCCATCATCTTTCATATCAACAGATACTGAATATCCGGTTAGGGAAAGTCCTGTAATGGTAGCGCCTGATTCTTTTTTGAACTGAAGGGCGGTACCGCCAACGGTAGAAACCGCGGTGAGGTTTACCAATTTAGGGTCGTTGTTGAGTCCGTCAGCCTCTACAGCAGTAGAGAACCCGGCTTTGCTATGCAATACGTACGCATCGGTCAAGGTACCGTTCCAACCTTCGGTCCAATCGATTGCATCGTCTTCGTTATTCTCAAGATATAGTTTTGAAACGTTTACTGTTCCACCGAAAAATTCTACCCCGTCATCGGTACCGTTCAACAAAGCTACATTACTAATTGTGGTTCCAGAACCAACTGCATACAAGGTTAAACCGTTGTACTGTGATTCAGAATTGATTTGTGCACCTGCATAGTTGATAACCAGGTATTTAATAGAGCCAGAATCATCTGCGTCATCATTGCCACCATACAAAATGCCACCAATTTCGGCAGTGGCATCGACCCCTTCTGTAGTTGTTGCGTTTCCTGAGATGACCAAGCCTCCCCAATCTCCTGGAGATTCACTTTCCGATGTCATTAATACCGGGGCTGCGGCCGTTCCTTGAATATCTATTTTGGCGCCTTTTTGCACCACTATGTAGCGATCGGTTCCTTTCTCGGAGACAATCTTGGTCCCCGCGGGTATTGTTAAGGTAAAACCGGCTTCCACGCTATAGGTTCCTGTAATTTTGTATTCCTTGGTGGCATCTAGGGTTCTGTCTTCCTCAAGTTTTCCCGACAAGTCGGTGCCTTCCGGTTCTGGACAGGTATTTCCACAAGAACCACCGCAATCTATTCCCGTTTCCGTTCCGTTTTGAACGCCATCAGTACAGCTGATCGCTGGTGGTGGATCTCCTCCGCCATTATCATCTCCGCTGCAGCCTACAAATATCAGGGAGCATAGTAGCGTACTTATTGTAAATAAAATAGTTCCTTTCAATTTCATAATAAAGTGTTTGTTAAATACTATTTACATTAAAAACTATAACTAACACCCAAGCTAAGGGTAGCACCACTTGTGTAGGAACGAACGGTTTCTTCGGTTTCGATTCCTGTTGTACTTGGTTTTACCAATTGCGTTCTTTTAATATCTGGGTTTAAAAGGTTTCTTCCGATAAACCGAAACCTCCAATGATCCCCAAATTCTTTGATGAGAACAGCATCTAGCGTTACAAATCCCTTTTCAATAATAGCGTCGTTATAGAACGTTTCGCTCTGACTTTGTATTTCCGGTGCACCTAGCGCAAATATTTTATCAGAAGCATAATTCGCAGTCAAAGATGCTGAAAACGGATTGTCCGAAGGTGTTGAAAAGTTTAAGCTTGTGTTAACAATCCAGTCTGAAGCACCCTGTAAGTCGGTCTCTGTTAAGCCTTTGTAACGAAATGTTCGAATAAAGGTTCCATCGGTGTCCCGTACTTCTTTCAAATCTTGGGTATGCCACATTCTTGTCGCATTAAAATTTAATCCCAAATCAAATCCGGTCGGGGCCTCTGCCTCCCCATCTGCGTTTATCAAATCTATTTTCGTTTCCAATTCAAAGCCAAAGACCTCGGCTTGCTCTCCAGAATTGAAGTAGGAAAATACCCCTGCCGAACCCCTATCTTGTACTTTGTTGATAGGGTCTTGAATGTCTTTGTAAAAAGCGGCTACCGATACCAACTCTCCGCTAGAGGGAAAATACTCCCATTTAAGATCATAGTTGAAATTGTTGGAAGCTTCCAAATCGGGATTCCCTCTGGTGACCTGTCCGGTTTGTGAAACATATTCGAACGGGGCTATTTCCTTGAACTCAGGAAGTGTAATGGTCTTGCTCACAGCAAGGCGCAGGCCACTTTTCAGACTTAAGTCGTACTTTACATTTAGGCTAGGGTATAGGTTACTGTATTCCTTTTTACTAATGCCGATTCTGCCCGGAACGTTACCAACATTGTAGTTTACATTGATGTCATCGTTCTGATAGCGGAGCCCTACGTTGAAATTCCATTTTTTCAGGCCTATGTTAAAATCAGCAAAGGCGGCTTTCGAATCTAATTCCCCATCATAGATATCTGCCTGTAATTCGTTGAGTTGAAGTACAGCATCGGCACCAATAAAATTGGTGGCTTGGAAGATACTTCCCAGATTATCGATAGATGGTGGGTTGATTGCGTTGGTAAAAGATTCCTCGACTCCCACGAACTGTGATCTAAAATCACGCTTTTTGTTTCTATAGTTAAGGCCTAATTCTACTTTAAAAGACTTCTTATTTTCTTCGTCGTTCAGTATATCAAGAACGTCTTTGAGGTATCCATTAAACTCGTTGTCGGTAATTTCTTGGCGTGATTTACGTTGTTGAAAACCACCGGTTCTTCCCAGCTGAACAAAACCTGATTCCGGATCGAAATTGACTTCATTTCGAATACGGTTGGGTTCATCGGCTTTCACTCGATTGTAACCCCCGGCCCATTGCAGGGTATTCTTTTCGTTCAAACGATGAGTTCCTAGAAGTTGGGTTACCAATAATTGGGTCTGTTTGATGTTTTGATCACGGACAAACTGAAATAAGCCTTCTACCGGGTCGGTTTCTTCGAAGATCGTACCTTCTCCATTTCTACCTCCTTCAAATACCTGTTCGGTAAGCTTGTTTACGAAAAAAGTGCTCGATTTTACTTTATGTTTCTCATTGATCAAATACTTCAGGTCTAACAATCCACTGGTAGTTGTTTTTTTGCTATAGGTGGTCGCATCGGTAAGGGTATCGTCGATAAAATTTGAGCGAAACTGCCGAAACAGCCCTTCACCATATTCATAGGTCTGTGACTGTGACCCGGTAATAAAGGCTGAAAATTTTTCCTTTATCCGTTTTCCGGCCGAGATGCTATAGTTATAGTTGATGGGTGTTTTCTGTTGTTGAGTGTTCCAACCTTGAACAGTGATAAGGTTTCTGGTGGAAGCATTTTGATCGTAGAACCCAAAATCGACATTTCGTTGGTTCGGAGAAACTTTGAAGTTATCAAATACCCCGCTTTTGGCGACGTTGGTATTGATTCCTACTCTACTGCTAACACTCAGTTCTTCCGAACCTCTTAGTTCACGAGAAGTGATATCTATGGTTCCGGAAGACTGGTCGGCGGTTCCTTGGGCCGAATACGTTTTACTAACACTTACGTTTTGAATTACCCTGGTTGGAAACAACCCTAAATCAATGTTTTTCTTTTCAACATCATCAGAGGGTATGGGCAATCCGTTCAGGGTTGTCGATAAATAACGATCTCCCAAGCCACGAACAAATACATCCCCGGAAGCTTCACTGCTCGATACTCCTGAAATTTTGGTCGTGGCAGTGGCTACATTGGAAACCCCTAGTTTGGCCAATTGTTGTGCCCCGATACTTTCTTTGATTTCAACCGCTTTCTTTTGGTCTAACAAAAGTGCTACCTCCGAATCTTTGCGAGCAGAGGTGGTGACAACAACTTCTTGCAGCTCTACACCTTTAGAAGCACTTAGGGGGGCGTTAATGGTGGTTACTTTGCCCGCTTCTACGGCAATGTTGGGCAATTCAACCGTTTCGTACCCTAAATAACTGAATACGACCGTGTAGGTGCCTGGTTCTAGATTGGCTATTTCGTATAGGCCGTCAAAATCTGACTGTGTTCCCTTGGTGGTGCCTTTGATCAATATATTTGCAAAGGGTAGAGGCTCGTTGTTAAGCTCCGTATCGGTTAACTTCCCGGCGATACTTCCCGTATTCTGGGCGTTTAAAAGCATGCCTGAAATAAGCGCGATTACTAAAATGGTAATTCTCAATGTATAAGTTTTAGAATTTCGGTGCAAAGAACGTGCGAGGGTGTAAAAGCGATGTTACCTCGGTGTTAAACATTTATTTCGACAGCGTTACCTTAATGTTACTATATTAAATGAAGGTTAAGTCGTTTTGAGCTAAGCGTATTATCTTTACATTTGATAGTCTAAGTAATGTGAAAACCGATGAAAAAAAGTGAGATTAAGATTCTATTAGTAGATGATGAACCAGATATACTAGAGATTGTGGGGTATAACCTCTCTGCCGAGGGGTATCAGGTCTTTACCGCAAAAAATGGGATGGAAGGAGTCGAGAAGGCCAAAAAGAAAGAACCGCATTTGATTATTTTGGATGTGATGATGCCAGAAATGGACGGAATCGAAGCTTGCGAGATGATACGCAGCACACCAAGGTTGGAACAAACCATTATCACTTTTTTGACCGCTCGCGGCGAAGATTATTCACAAGTTGCCGGTTTTGATGCCGGAGCCGATGATTACATCACCAAGCCTATTAAGCCAAAAGTGTTGGTAAGTAAGGTAAAGGCATTGTTGCGAAGACTTAAAGAAGATACGAATAAACAAGAGGAAGATATCTTTAAGGTCGGTAACCTGGTCATTAATCGGGAAGAGTATAAAATAGTAAACGACGGCATCGAAATTGTCTTGCCCCGTAAAGAGTTTGAACTGCTTTCCTTGCTGAGTTCAAAACCTAATAAAGTTTTTAAACGTGAGGTAATATTGGATCGAGTTTGGGGAAATGAAGTAGTGGTAGGAGGTCGCACCATTGACGTGCATATTCGAAAACTGCGTGAAAAAATCGGGGAAGACCATTTTAAGACAGTAAAAGGTGTTGGGTATAAATTCGTGGTGTAGGCATATCCAATTAATTTGAGATTTGACCTATAAAGCTGTCGCGTAAAGGTTATTTTTGTACAGCAAGGAGTAGTCCCGAAAATTCAAAAAATTCCTCAATGGCCATTCGACTTAAGAAATCTTATAGGTTCGCTTTTCGTTCGGCTTTTTTGATTACCATATGCTCCGCTCTTATTCTGGGAACGCTCCTTTTCTTTTTAGACGCGCTGAATTGGACTTTACTATTACTGTTCTGTTTCTTTTTTTTTTCGACTTCTTTTTTAGTTCTTCAGTATCGCATACAACGTTTTATTTACCAAAGGATTAAAAAAATCTATGACGATGTAGCACTTTTGGAGTCATCCTCGATGACCTCCGACCCTGTTACTACCGATATGCGAACCTTGACCGAGGAAATTGAAAAATTTGCCAAAGACAAGAAAATCGAGATAGACACCCTTAAGATTCGCGAAGAGTATCGAAAAGATTTTTTGGGCAATGTCGCCCATGAGCTTAAAACACCTCTGTTTACCGTTCAAGGGTATTTAGAAACCCTCTTGGATGGCGCTATAGATGATAAAAATGTTCGTAAAAAATACCTACAACGAGCGAACAAAGCAGTAGATCGTCTTATCTATATTGTAAAAGATCTCGATTTGATTACCAAATTAGAGGCGGGCGAACTAAATGTAGACCCGTCTGAGTTTGATATTATAGAGTTGATTCAGAATGTGTTTGAATTACTGGAGATGAAGTCTGCTAAAAAGGAAATCTTGCTCACTTTCGATATTGAATATCTCGAACCTATTTATGTGTATGCCGATCGGGAGAAAATTCAACAAGTACTTACAAATTTATTGGTCAACTCCATTAAGTATGGGCAAACGCAGGGAACTACCGAGGTAAGTGTTGAGAATTTGATACGCAACAAGATTATTATAAGGGTTACCGATAATGGCGAGGGAATTCCCGAGCAGCATGTTCCCCGTTTGTTCGAACGATTTTACCGCGTAGATAAAAGTGGTAGTCGTAGTGAAGGAGGATCCGGACTCGGACTCTCTATCGTTAAGCATATTATTGAGGCCCATGGTGAGAAATTATATGTGGAAAGTGTTGAAGAAGTAGGATCTGAATTTTCTTTTACCTTGGAGAAAACGAGTACTGCCGAGGCATAGTTTTTTGCTAGCTTTGCAAGGATTAAAATTCTGGTTCGGTGGGAAGCAAAAACAAGCTAAAGAGATTTAAGGAGAACGAAACCTTCAAAAACGTACTTCAACCTGATAGAGAAATAGTTGCAGTCGGTCAATGCGAATTGAAGGGTCGGTGGACAACACATTTTGGCAATACAAATCCTATTGTTTTGGAATTGGGCTGTGGCAAAGGGGAATATACCTTGGGCCTTGCACAGCAAAATGCGAATAAAAATTTCATTGGAATAGATATCAAAGGTGCCCGTTTTTGGAGAGGTGCAAAGACCGCCTTGGAAGAGCAGCAAAAAAATGTAGCGTTTCTTCGCTCTCAAATCGAATTGATCGACTTGCTTTTCGCTCCCGGAGAAGTAGATGAAATATGGATTACCTTTCCCGATCCGCAGATAAAGTACAAGCGCACCAAGCACAGGATGACCAACCAAATATTTTTAGATAAATATAAACAGATTCTAAGACCGGGAGGAATAGTACATCTCAAAACAGATAGTGAGTTTATGCATGGGTACACACTAGGAATTTTACAGGGTCTTGGACTTGAAATTGTATACGCGAACCACGATGTTTATAAGAATGCGGGTAGCCCAAAAGAAGTTTTAGGTATACAGACTTTCTATGAAAAACAGTATCTTGAAAAGGGCAAGGCCATCACGTATATCCAATTCAAGTTTAACTAGTATGCAGCATTTACTTCTCTTATTTTTTGCCACATTTTCAGCAGCTGCGATGGCGACTGTACCGCCGGGTCTGTTAAATATGAATGCAGCTAAGGAGAGTGTTAAGAAAGGTAAATTAAATGGGATAACCTTTAGTTTGGGGGTTTCTAGCATGATTTTGATCCAAGCGTATATCGCGGTGATGATTTCGAAGTTCTTGCACCGCAATCCGGAGGTAATCGAATGGTTGCTCAAAATGGCTTTGTTCGTGTTCGGCTTTTTTGCCATTTACTTTTTTATTGCTGCTCGACGAATTGTTGAAAAAGTACCAAAGAAAGCTCGGAAAAGTAAGAGAAACAGCTATTTGAAAGGGTTTTTGTTGGCAGCCGTGAATCTATTGACCATTCCCTATTATAGTGGGCTCAATGCAATGTGGAATGCCTCTGGTTGGATCAAATTCGAACTTACCGATATTCTCACTTTTGTTTTGGCTGCCGGTCTAGGTACTTTTTCTGTTCTATACCTGTATGTTTTTTACTTTAACAAGCTTGAAAAACAAACAAAAGGGTTTTCCAAAAACAGCAATTATATTCTAAGTGTATTGATGGTGGTACTATTTGCGATTACGATCTTTCGAATTTTCTATGAACAATGAATCCTGACAATAAAAATTTCTTTCAAAAGGTATATGAAGTAGCGAAACACATTCCCTATGGGCGCGTTACGTCGTACGGAGCTATTGCCAAATACCTAGGTGCGGCCCGAAGTGGACGTATGGTAGGCTGGGCCATGAATGGGGCTGGTGGTATACCCGAGGTGCCGGCACATAGAGTGGTAAATAAAATAGGTCTGCTCACGGGGAAACAACATTTTGATGGTACGAACTTAATGCAACAACTTTTGGAAAATGAAGGCATCGAGGTGGTGGATAATCAGATACAGAATTTTGAGACACACTTCTGGGATCCTTTTACCGAGCTTGGGGTCGAATGATTGGTGGTTGCTTTTTAGGCAGTGAACAGTTTTTTTAAAGAGACAAAAGACAAAAGATGAAGGACGGGACTTTTTATGGAGTTAACAGTATTCAGTAATAAGTACGAAGTAAACAGTGTTTGTTATGACTTTTAGCTTGACATTTAGGTATCAATAATTTTTCTTCATCTTCATCTTCATCTAACATCTAACACTAATCGAGCTCTTCTATGCCACCATTCTTTATTTCAATCACAACCCTTTAGCTTCTCATGCCGATGGTTTATCTTTGTAATTTAGAATTAGTTTGAATTAGGAAGTAGGGTACGTATGAAAATAGAGAAGAAAGAAGTCCTTAGCGCATTGGAAAAGATTACGGTTCCCGGAGAGGGTAAGAACATGGTCGAAAGCGGCGCGGTAAAAAACATTCAAATTTTTGGCGATGAGTTAGAAATAGATATTACCATTGCGAATCCAAGTCTACAGGCCCGGAAAAAAACGGAGGTCGAAATTTTAAAGATTATACACAAAGAAGTGTATAAGAAGGCAAAAATTAAGATAAATATTAAGGTTGATGCTCCAGAAAAGGCAAAAACGAACGAAATAAAAGGGAAGCCTATTCCTGGCATCAAAAATATTATTGCAGTAGCCTCGGGTAAAGGAGGTGTAGGCAAGTCTACCGTAACGGCCAATCTCGCTGTAACCTTGGCAAAAATGGGTTTTAAAGTAGGGCTTTTAGATGCCGATATCTATGGTCCGTCGATGCCGATTATGTTCGATGTTGCCCATGAAAAGCCCTTAGCGGTAAATGTGAATGGGAAATCAAAAATGAAACCCGTTGAAAGTTATGGGGTACAAATGCTTTCGATTGGATTTTTTACCCAACCCAATCAGGCGGTAATTTGGCGAGGTCCAATGGCCGCAAAAGCATTGAATCAAATGATATTTGATGCGCATTGGGGGGAGCTCGATTTTATGTTACTCGATTTGCCTCCGGGAACAGGAGATATTCATTTAAGCATAATGCAGGCAATGCCGGTGACAGGTGCGGTAATAGTTAGTACCCCACAGGAGGTAGCCTTGGCAGATGCACGAAAAGGGGTAGCGATGTTTCAACAAGACTCGATTAACGTGCCGGTTTTGGGAATCGTAGAGAATATGGCGTACTTTACACCAGAAGAGCTTCCGAACAATAAGTATTTTATCTTTGGAAAAGCGGGCGCCAAAAATTTGGCAGAAGATCTGGAAGTGCCTTTTTTAGGGGAGATACCGTTGGTACAAAGTATTCGAGAAGCCGGTGATATTGGAAGACCGGCTGCGATGCAGACAGCAACTCCGATTGAAGTAGCTTTCGAAGATCTTACTAAGAATGTAGTACAGGAAGTGGTAGCTAGGAATAAGAGCCTGCCTCCTACCGAAGCAATTAAAATAACAACAATGGCGGGTTGTTCCGCCGTCAAGAAGAAATAATATGACATCTGAAGAGCTAAAAATGAATGTTGAAAAGGCCTTGGAGGAAATTCGCCCTTTTTTACAGAGCGATGGAGGTGATATCTCATTAATCTCCATAGACAATGAGAATTCAGTGAAGGTACGACTAGAAGGTGCCTGCGTAGGGTGCACGGTAAATCAAATGACCCTTAAAAGTGGCGTTGAGATGACAATTAAAAAATATGCGCCTCAAATAGAAGAGGTCGTCAATATTTCCTAAGACGGTTGGTTCGTTTTTTGCTACTTAGCTAAGGTGAACCTATGACCTATGATTTAAACCGTACTTTCTGAATGATTACAACAGATATTTTAATAATAGGAGCGGGGCCTACGGGTCTTTTTACTGTTTTTGAAGCGGGCCTTCTTAAATTGAAATGCCATTTGATTGATGCGCTACCGCAAGCTGGCGGTCAGTGTTCGGAGATATATCCTAAGAAACCTATTTACGATATTCCTGGTTTTCCCGATATATTGGCAGGAGATTTGGTGGCTAATTTGATAGAGCAAATAAAACCGTTTCAACCTGGTTTTACCCTTGGGGAGCGTGCTGAGACGATAAAAAAATTGAAGGATGGCACTTTTGTAGTTACAACGAATAAAGGTACTGAACACAGTGCCCCGATTGTTGCAATTGCAGGAGGACTCGGGAGTTTTGAACCTCGAAAACCTCTTTTGAAAAATTTGGGAAACTTTGAAGATAAAGGAGTTGCCTATATCATAAAGGACCCTGAGGTTTATAGAGACCAGAAAGTAGTCATTGCAGGAGGAGGCGATTCGGCCTTGGATTGGAGTATCTTCTTGGCCGATGTGGCGGCTGAAGTTACCTTGGTTCATAGAAGAAATGAATTTCGCGGAGCACTTGATTCGGTCGAGAAGGTACAACAGCTGAAAAATCAAGGGAAAATAAACCTGATTACCCCGGCAGAGGTTACCGGGCTCAGCGGTGCCGAGAAATTAGAATCGATTACGATTAAAAAATCAGGCCATACGCCAGAAGAAGTTGAATTAAAAGTAGATTCCTTTATACCCCTGTTCGGCTTATCCCCAAAACTTGGCCCGATTGCAGATTGGGGGCTTGAAATTGAAAAGAATGCCATTAAGGTCGACAATACCTTGGACTACCAAACGAACATTCCTGGAATCTATGCGATCGGTGATGTAAATACCTATCCAGGAAAGCTGAAATTGATCCTATGTGGTTTCCATGAAGCGACACTCATGTGTCAAAGTGCCTATCAACGAATCTTCCCAGATAAAAAATATGTAATGAAATATACGACCGTAGGGGGAGTTACTGGTTTTGACGGCAGTAAAAAAGAAGCGCCCAAAGCGGTTGTAAAGGCAATTGATTGAATGAAGAGTGAAATACTGAGCTAGTTAATTGGTTTATAGGATGACTGTGCAACGTTTTGAGGATTTGAAGGTTTGGCAGAAGTCACGGGTCTTGGCTGTTCAAATCTATGCACAATTTTCAGAAATTAGAGATTTTGGATTTCGAGACCAAATAACCCGTGCCTCAGTATCGATTTCAAATAATATAGCAGAGGGGTTTGAAAGAAGCTCAAATGCCGATTTCAAAAGATTTCTTTATTTTTCACTAGCATCTAATAGCGAGGTGAGATTTATGCTTTATTTATTCGAACGATTGAATCTTTTGAAATGTGACAGAGCAAAAGTACTGATAGCCGATACTAATGAAATTTCAAAAATGTTATATGCGTTTATAAATCAATGAAGTAAGATTCTAATGGCACTATTAATGTAAGGACTAACGCCAACCACTAACTAACTAACTATTTCACTAACTAATTCACTAACTAACATTGTCAGATATTAAAATTAAAATAACAGACCGAGAAGGTGTCACGCATCAAGTAGATGCCCCGACCGATATGAATATGAATTTGATGGAGGTGGTTCGCGCATACGAGTTGGCCCCGGAAGGCACGGTTGGCATATGCGGGGGTATGGCCATGTGTGCTTCTTGTCAATGTTATGTAAAGTCGGCACACGAACTTCCTGAAAAATCGGATGATGAAGACGCTATGCTCGCCGAAGCATTTTATGTTGAGGATGACTCCCGCTTGGGTTGCCAGATTCATATGACCGAGGATTTAGACGGTCTAGAGGTTGAGTTGGCGCCAGAGAGTTAATTATACCAAATTACACCTTGTATTAAATTCTGGCCTGGTAGGTAAAGAGATTAAAATACCTGCCTTCCTTTGCAATCAGCACATCATGCGTTCCCTGTTCAGCGATTCGCCCATTTTCGATTACCAGAATTTGGTCTGCCTTTCGAATGGTACTTAATCTATGCGCAATTACAAAGGTGGTTCGCCCTTTGGTCAAAGTCGCTAAACTTTTTTGAATTAGTGCCTCGCTCTCGGTATCGAGGTTGGAGGTGGCTTCATCCAAAATCAAGATTTTAGGGTCTGCCAATACCGCTCTTGCGATTGCGATTCGTTGGCGTTGACCGCCTGAGAGTTTTACACCCCGTTCGCCGATCAGGGTGTCGAGCCCTTCTTCGAAACGATCGGTAAACTCATCTACATAGGCAGCTTTTACAGCTTGTTCTAGCTCCTTTTCCGTAGCATTCGGTCTTGGGAACAAAATGTTCTCCCGAATACTGCCCTCGAATAAAAATTCATCTTGGAGGACCACGCCAAGATGTTGTCGGTAACTGCTTAACTGTACCTTGGAGACATCTTGCCCGTCAATAGTAATCGTGCCCGATTGAGGGTTTAGAAAAGTTGCTGCCAGCCCCGCAATGGTCGATTTTCCAGAACCTGAACTACCTACCAATGCGACTACCGATCCTGAATTCACACTAAAATTGATCTTGTGTAACACTTCTTTATCTTCTTCATAGGCAAAGGAAACATTATCGAATACAATATCACCTTTGATAGCATCCAATACAATCGTTCTATTTTCTTCATCCGATTCAGGAACCATGTTCATGAGTTCCTCGGTGCGGTCTAGGCCGGCCAAGGCTTCTGTTAACTGACTTCCAATATTGCTCATTTGAACAATGGGGGCGATCATTAAACCTAACAAAAAGGTAAAGGTTAAAAACTCACCAACGGTCAACCCTTTAAACATAATCTCATATCCGCCCATTCCCATGACCCCGGTAGTGGCGATGCCTAATAAAAAAGTAGAGGAACTGGTCATAAAGGCGGTTGCTGTGAGGCTCTTTTTTACATTTTGGAAAAGCTTTTGTACCCCAAGTTCGAAAACTTTGTTTTCTTGTGCTTCTGCATTGAATCCTTTAATAACGCGCACCCCGCCAAGTGTTTCGGTTAGCCTGCCCGTAACTTCGGCATTGATTTTTCCGCGATTTCGAAAAATGGGCCGAATAACTTTAAAAGCCTTTAGTGCAATAAAAGCAAAAATTGCCAACGGAATTAATGTAAACAAAGTCATTTGCCAACTGATGTTTAGCAGTAAGATCAATGAAACGATAGCCGTAATACTTCCGCCTACGAGCTGAACCAAACCGGTGCCGATCAGATTTCTAACACCTTCCACATCGGTCATGATTCGTGAGACCAAGGCACCTGATTTGGTGTTGTCAAAAAAGCGAATGGGTAGTGAGAGTACTTTTTTCTGAACCTGTGCACGCAGCTCGGAGATTAGATATTGCGCCTGAACGCTCAAGATCTTTGTCAGTAAAAAGGAGGTAACCGCCTGAATAGTGATGGCCAAAATAACCGCCCCTACTAGCAACTTAAGAAAATCAATGTCCTTATTAGGGATAATATCATCCATCAGATATTTTAGCGACATTGGGGCTACAAAGCTGGCCGCCTTGCTAATAACGATCAATAATAGGCCAATAAAGACCAAGTTCCTCCGAGGCCAAATGATAGTCTTGAACGCGGTAAGGATGCTAACTTTCTTTTCTGTCATAGTGTATTTTGAAATACCTCAAAATTACACTTTATAACTGGAAACATGGATAGTTGCCTATCGAACTATGCCAACTTGAATTGACGGCCTTGATAATTGGCGGCTTACTTTTCACTAATTCGCTATTTATGGCATATTTCAATCGGCCAATTAGACTTATATTTAAGGGTGAAAAAGTTGAGAAAAGCCAGTATTTAATAAATTCATTTGCTTTTCTTTCTTCAAATAAAAGGTCTATGATGCGAATATACTGCCCTCTAATAATTATACTACTAGGTTTCTTTTTACTTGCCTGTCGTACACCATTACAACCTAAAGCGGAGCTGGAAAATTGGCAGGCACAAGCTGAAAATATATCTATTATCCGAGATAATTTTGGCGTTCCGCATATTTATGGAAAGACTGATGCCGATGCTGTTTTTGGACTGCTCTATGCCCAATGCGAAGACGATTTTAATAGAGTAGAGCAGAATTATATTTGGGCAACGGGCCGCTTGGCAGAGGTAGAGGGTGTTGATGCGATTTACAGTGATTTACGGGCGAAGCTTTTTATGACCGAGGGCGAGGCCAAGGAACAATATGAGAAAAGCCCCGAATGGTTGAAGAAGCTATGCGATGCTTTTGCCGACGGTGTCAATTACTATTTGCATACACACCCCGAAGTACAACCCAAACTTCTTACGCGATTCGAACCTTGGATGCCCATGTACTTTAGCGAGGGTTCTATCGGTGGGGATATCGAACGTATATCTAAAAGAAAGATCAGGGCGTTTTATGAAGGCAATATGGAAATTCCACAAGCCGAAAAATTGAAAATTCAACAAGAAATAGAAATGGCAGAGCCGCAAGGTTCCAATGGCATTGCGATTGCCGGTAAGTTAACACAATCGGGCAATGCCATGTTATTGATCAACCCGCATACATCCTTTTACTTTCGCGGCGAAGTACATGTTGTGAGCGAAGAAGGTCTCAATGCCTATGGGGCGGTTACCTGGGGTCAATTTTTTGTGTACCAGGGGTTTAATGAAAAAACAGGTTGGATGCACACCTCTACCTATACCGATGTGCTAGATGAATTCAAAGAAAATATTCTTACTGTCGATGGGGAGGCCCTTTATCAATATGGGGAAGAGCTACGACCCTTGAAAAAATCGGAGGTAACCTTACAGTATAAAACGGCCAAAGGTGTAGAAGAGAAAACCTTTCCGATGTACCACACTCATCACGGCCCGATCACCCATATCGTCGACGGCTTATGGACATCTTCCGCTATGATGTGGGATCCCGTTCGGGCCTTGGAACAGTCCTTTATAAGAACAAAACAACAAGGCTACAAGGGGTTTCGGGAAATGATGGATATTCGTACCAATTCTAGTAACAATACGGTTTATGCAGATGCGGAAGGGAATATCGCTTATTTTCATGGTAATTTTGTTCCTAAACGGGACACCATTTTTGATTACTCCAAACCGGTAGAGGGGTACGATCCAAAGACCGACTGGCAGGGACTTCATACGGTAGATGAAAATATTCTCTTGTTGAACCCTGAAAACGGATGGTTGCAAAATTGTAACTCAACACCCTATACGGCAGCATTGGAATTCAGTCCCAAAAAACAGGACTATCCCAACTATATGTCGATCAACAGGGAGAATTTTCGGGGAGTACATGCCATTTCCTTGCTAAAAGATCGTTCGGGATATACTTTGGACAGCCTCATACAATTGGCCCACGACCCGTATTTACCTGCCTTTAAAGCGTTGATTCCCGGTTTGATCAAAGCATACGAACGACACGATGATAAAAATCCCAAATTGTTAGAACCAATAAAAGTGTTGTCCGAATGGGATTTTAAAACCGGGAAAGAGTCAGTGGCAATGACCTTGGCACATTTTTATGGTATGGCAATGTTACAACACGGAATACGACCCGACAATCGCAGTGCGATGGAGTTGTTGAAATATTATGGGAGTGTTTCTCCTGCCGGGGAACGAACCCGCATTTTTGAAGAAGTACTAGATCAGTTGGTGGCCGATTTTGATACATGGAATATTCCCTGGGGCGATGTACACAGATACCAACGTCTCAATGGAGACGTACGGCAAGCTTTTGACGATGCTAAGCCGAGCCTACCGGTCGGTTTTGCCTCTGGTAGATGGGGCGCTTTGGCCGCCTATGGTGCGCGTTATACCAATAATACCAAGAAGATTTATGGCACAAGGGGCAATAGTTTTGTTGCGGTGGTCGAGTTCGGTGATACCGTGAAAGCGAAAAGTATGTTGGCAGGGGGGCAAAGCGGTGACCCGACCTCTCCTCACTTTGATGATCAAGCACAACGGTATGCTGATATGAGATTTAAAGAAGTGCCCTATTACAGAGATGATGTATTAAAAAGAGCGAAAGAAACGTACAAACCCGGAGAGAAACGGTAGCATATAGTAGATACCAATTGGAAATGAAAATACACTGCTCTTAAGCAATGGCTTGGGCGGTTTAAAATTACTAGTCTTTTGTTATGATCAAGGTAGCTTTTGATCCAGCAGAAAGCAACCATTTATTTGAGTAGATCAACTGTCCTTTATCATCATAAACATCTACCTGAGCTGTATTGGGTGAGGAAGACCCTTCGTTTAAAGCTTCAAAATCAAGTCGATTGAAACCTTTTTGCAAATCGATATTAACACCTTTGAAACTTCCTGTGAGCAAGGTGTTGGCGTCGATTACCATATCGTTATGTGATATTTTTACCCGATCACCGTCTACATATTCATGATCTCTACATACCACTCCAACGAACTTACCACTGCTCTTAATGTCACCGAGGTACATATTGCCGAAGTAGTTTGAAGAACCTTCTTTATCACCCGGCCGCGGACCTACTTTGGGATCTATTTTCATGCCGGTACCTGCTTGTATCAATTTCCTGTCGGGCAGCATTTTTACGGGTTTTCTCCCCAAAGAATCTTTGAAATTTATTTCAGGGTCGTTACCTACTATTGAAGGCATTTTAAGGGAAGTGCCTTTTTTCTGTTTCCCCTTGATATCGAGCTTATTGGCCGATTCTATTTTCAAGGGTTTCGACGTGGGAATATCTGACTGCGAAACCCCGATAAAGGGCATCAGAACAAATAGAGCAAATATTGAGAAGAGTCGAATCACAAGCTATTGGTCGTTAATTACTTATAAAATTAACAAATACCCTGCCATAGGGGCTTAAATCCCTGTTAAAATCGACTAATGGTGATAAAAACCTACTACTTTGATATTTTATCTCCAAACCCTTTTAAGAAAACCTAGGAAATTCCCATGCATAATCTTCACAATAGCGCCCTCAGAGTATCCTCTTGCCTTTAACAAAGCAGGTATTTTTTGAAGATCCGCTATGGTGTCTACATCCATAGGGCATTGCTCGGTACCGAAGCCACCGTCTAGATCTGTACCGATCCCAACATGATCGGCATTGCCCGCCAATTGACAAATATGGTCGATATTGTCGACCATTCGTTCGAGAGTAAGCTCCATGTCGGTCGGCGTAGAAATACCTCGTTTCCATTCGGGAATCATCATCCAAGCATCCAAGGCTATTCCGATTACTGCCTTTCTTTTTACAAGTTCCTGAAGTTGTTCATCGGAGAATTGGCGGTTATGGTCTACCAGGGCCCTACAGTTGTTATGACTGGCCCACATAGGACCGTTGTGTACCTGCATAGTTTCCCAAAAACTTTGATCACAAAGATGGGTGGTATCTAAAATGATGTTGAGCCGTTCTATTTCTTTTAATAATGCTTTTCCCTTTGTGCCAATACCACCTACCGAATTGGTGCCATGGGCATAGGTGCCCGGCCCATAGTGAGCTGGGCCAATAGCACGTAGCCCTTGTTCGTATGATTTTTTTAGATAACCGATATCTACCAAACTATCTGCTCCTTCCAAGGTCAAGATATAACCTATGGGAAGATTGTCGCCGGGTGTTTCCCAAAGGCCCAAATGTGTTTCGAGCTGCTCAAGATTAGTAATCTGAGTAAGTTGCCCCTCAACTTCCATAGTTCGGTACCAAGCTAGTTGTGCTTGGGTGTGGGCCCATGCCTGCTGTGGTGAATTCCATCCGGTCAATGTATTTTTTGGCTTTACAAAGCGTGCAATTTGCGTTGCCATGCAAAGACCAACTTTTCCCTTGCGCATGGCCTCAAAAGAAACCGTGTTGTTTCCACGATCGGGCTTATCGGTCATACCCAGTTCGCTTTTCCGAATGGCTTCTACCGACCAGCTTAGGTCACGGTTCCATTCCATGGCATTCATAGCAAGGTCTAAATGGGCATCGAAAATGAACATTAAATGGTTATTTTTTGGTTCCGGGCGGCAACCTTCCACACACCGGTCGCCTGTTTGTTTTCAATAGTAAACACTTCCTCATACTTCGCCACTGTAGGGCATATGTGAATAGGTATGGCGTAAAACCCATCCCCGACATTTAGTTCAGAAGCCTTGTCGGTTTTAACAACCAGGTGTTCTTCACTTTGGCCTATTTGTTCACTGTTTTCTAACCCAAGTATATGCACTCTAGGGAAGTTCATTTCAGGAGCGACCGATTTATGGCCAAGGTCAAAACATACAATATTTTCTGAGGGCTTGCTAATGATTCGAATGAACAAGACCGCTGCATGTAAAAAAGACATATCGGAAAAAAGCTCACTATAGCGTGCATCCCATAAGAGTGTGGTACCCGGACTTGCCTCTACATTGCTTCTTTTTGAATGTATCGGAAAGGATGGTGATCCTCCGGCGACAAGGTTAGGGACTATAATGCCATTTTTCTTAATAGCATCTTTTAGTCTTACGACTTGATTGAAAGCTTCTTCGCAGTGCCTTGTGCGTTCTGCCAGGTCCATATCCCGTATATGCCCGTCATATACATGCAATCCCATTGCCTGTATATTGGAGTGCTCTTCCATTATTCTATAAAGTTTAACCGCCTTTTCATCAGGAATGCATCCTGTTCTATTCATACCATTATTAATATCTAGGTAAAGCGCTGCGCTTGTATTTTTTTCAGAAGCAGCCTTGGCAATCTGGTCTAAAGTAGTGTGATTGTCTATTAGTGTCGAAAAGTGGGTAGCAGAATAGGTATTCTGTAATTTAAAGAAACGTTCTATATTGGCTCCTACGGGTTGCATGGCCAGCAACACATCTTCTGCTTTACATTGTCCTAATAATTCGGCTTCCGCAATGGTGGCACATTTGAATTTTTGAATGCCATGCCGTTGTTGCATTTGTATGACCTCCGCCATTTTGTGGGTCTTTATATGCGGTCTGAGATTAGAAAACCCACCAGACATCGAAATCATGGTGCGAATATTTTCTTCTATTCTTTCTGGATAGAGCAATAGCGAGGGAGAGTTGATTTTGGAGGTGTCGGTAAGTTTATACCAGTAGGGATCCATCATGGTTGCTTATGTATGTAGTTCAAACATTGCTTCGATTTCAACGGCTACCTGCCCAGGAAGCATCATGCCCACGGCACTTCGTACACCTACTCCGTGCTCTGGCCCGAAAACAGCGGCCATGAGTTCGCTGTACCCATTAATTACGAGCGGTTGATCACTAAAGTCTTGAGTACAATTAACCATACCCAGTGTTTTTACCAAGCGCTTTATCCGGTTCACATCGCCAAAGTGTGTGGTAATGGTCGCCAGCATGGTCAATGCTACCTGGCGGGCGGCATGTTTACCATCTTCTAAGTTTAAATCATTACCAACTCGGCCGGTAATTAAAGTGCCATCAGTATTCACAGGGCCTTGTCCAGATACATACAGAAAATTCTCCACTACCAATATAGGTCTGTACAAACCAGCCGGTGGCGGTGCGGGAGGTAGAATCAAACCAAGTTCTTGAATGCGGTCGGTGGTTGTTTTCATAATAATGATTTAATAAGGTTCGTTAATTTGTGCAAAGGCATCATTTTAATACTGTTTTGGTGTGAAAAGTCTAAATGAAAACATCTAAAACCAGCACGCCCAAGAGCCCCATGACTCCTACAGTAGTTTCCATGACCGTCCATGTTTTGAGGGTGTCCTTAACAGAGAGGTTAAAATATTCTTTATACAACCAAAAGCCTCCGTCATTTACATGTGAAAGCATTAAGCTTCCCGACCCAATGGCCAATACCATCAACTCCGGACTTACTCCTGATCCAGATAACAAAGGAAGTGCTATGCCCGCTGCTGTTAAACCGGCAACCGTGGCAGACCCAACGCATACCCTAATAACTGTGGCTATTAGCCATGCCAAGATGAGTGGCGAAATGCTTGAGCCTTTCAACATATTTCCGATATAATCACTTACACCACTATCTATCAAGACTTCCTTTAAAGCCCCTGCCCCGGCTATAATCAATAATACCATCGTAATTCCTGCAACCGCAGTCGATACGGAACCCATTACCTCTGTCATTTTCTTACCTCGGGCAAGTCCCAAGGTGTAAATCGCGACCAAGACCGAAACAAGCATCGCAATTACCGGATTTCCCAAAACACCGGTTACTTCTTTTGCAATACTTCCTTCGGGAAGCAAAACGTCTAGTATTGCTGCTATGCCGATTAAAATCACAGGTAACAAAGCTGATACAATGCTGGTGAAAGTACTTGGCATTTCTGCATCGGTAAGTACTTTCGGGTTTAGAAACTCTTTTAAGGGCGTAGCCTCAATATTTTTAATGGTCCTTGAAAATAATGGCCCTGCTACTATGATAGCCGGGATGGCCACGATAATACCATATAGCAGTGTTTTTCCAATATCTGCCTTGAACATAACGGCTATCCCAGTAGGGGCAGGATGCGGTGGTAGATACCCATGGGTAACCGAGAGTGATGCCAACATCGGTAGACCCACATAAATCAGGGGAAGGCCAGTTGCCGCCGCTACGGTAAAGACCAGGGGAATCAAAATAACAAAACCAACGGTATAGAACATGGGAATACCAACAATAAAACCGGTAAGTACCACCGCCCATTGAATGTTCTTCTTCCCGAATTTATCAACTAATTTAGTAGTGATCTTTTGCGCCGCACCGCTATCGGCGACCAATTTACCTAGCATGGCACCAAGTCCAAGAATCATAATGAGGCCGCCCAAGGTTTTTCCAAGCCCGGTCTGTATCGATTCTACAACTTGCAATATTTGCATACCTTCCGCGACCCCAACAAAGAGCGAGACGATGATAAAGGCAATAAAAGCGTTTAGTTTAAATTGGGCGATAAGAACAAAAAGAAGAATAATTCCTAAGACAACAATAGCAAGTGGCATGGGCTGGGTTTATAAAGTCTGCTAAATATACAATTTTAACTGAAGTATAAACTTTCGAAATAGTACTTGAAGTATACGACTTAAAACAAATAGTGCGAATAGAAGCGTTCAGTTTTTTGCCCTACTTTTATTTTTAAAAATAGATAAAACTACCCTCTTAGGAAGAGTCCTTGTTTTCAATTAAAACAGGGGCCCGAAAAACTAACTGCAAAGCTCCCAATAGAAATTACAATACGGGAACCTCTATTAAGGTGTTAGATATAAAAACGGTGTTTCATTTTTAAAAAGCATAAAAAAAGCTCCCACACCGGTACATTATAGAATACATTGGTGAGAGAGCTGTATAAAATATTAATTTTCTGTTTCAGGAGATAAATAACGATATACCAAACCTGCTAATATGGCTCCGAGAATAGGAGCGACCCAAAATAACCAGAGCTGACCTAAGGCCCAATCACCAGCAAACAAAGCTTGGCTTGTACTTCGTGCAGGATTTACCGATGTATTGGTTACAGGAATACTGATAAGGTGTATTAGTGTCAAACAAAGACCGATAGCAAGTCCTGCCAAATATTTTGGCGCTTTCGAATGGGTTGCACCTAAAATAACGAACAAGAAAAAGAAGGTCATAACCACCTCGGTAATCAGGGCAGAAAGCATAGAGTAACCTCCCGGTGAATGTTCCCCGTACCCATTGGCAGCGAAACCTCCGATACCTTCGAAGCCACTTTTTCCAGTTACGATTAAATAAAGAATACCTGCACCTGCAATACCGCCCAATACCTGCGCAATGATATAAGGCACCAATTCTTTTGCTTGAAAACGCCCGCCCATCCATAGACCGATAGATACGGCCGGGTTCAAATGACAACCAGAAATGTGCCCTATGGCATAGGCCATAGTAACTACAGTAAGACCAAAAGCAAGGGAAACGCCAACGAACCCTATTCCTAATTCAGGGAATGCAGCGGCAAGAACAGCACTTCCACAACCCCCCAGTACGAGCCAAAGAGTTCCAATAAATTCTGCGATAAGTTTTTTCATTTTTAATAGTGTTTAGTTATTGATAGTTAAATTGTTAGTGGTTTAAATATAGTAAAAAACCGCCTTACTGGGTTTTTATTAAGGTATAATAACCAACAACCATCTAGAAAAAGCTATAATTGCTATCGCATTTTCGAGTTCACTAATTTTAGGAGGCTTATTGGAAAGCAGGGTTGGCCGCTTTATTTTTTAGAAGCATCAAAAAGGCGCAATACTAGTTTTGTTTCTAAAAAAAAACCTATTATTCCTCCAATGATATAGGCAATAAGGTCGCTCCATAAAAAACCATGGCCTAAAATTAATCTTCCGGGGAGCGTAGCGCGTAGTTCTTGCATCCAATTGGCTTGGTAAAGCTGACTTACTTCAATACTAAAACAAATACTAATGGAGATGATCATGGTTTGAACGCACGACAGTTTGGGAAAGAGAAAAGCTAGTAGAAAATATAGCATTAAGGCGTAAAGCGCATCGCCAAGGTAGGGGTATATTATGTCGGGAACATAGGCACTTCGAGAAAACAGACCGACCGCAATTGTGCAAAGTGTTAGAAGAAAATAAACAGCTCTATTTCGCATTTGCTTACAGTTCAAAAAGTTTGTAGAACCTTACTGTCCAAGGCAAATTTTCGAAAGTACAGTACATTGGTAGTATCGGCGCGTTCGGCTTGTATCCATTCGGAAAAGACCTCTTTACTAAATTGGCTTACATGGCATTGCATAGAGATAAAGGCCTTTTCTTCCTCCTCTTGGCTAAAATAAATTTCAGTGCTAGGATAGTTTGGATGCACGTTTCCAAGTCCCCAATTCTCTGGAAATTTTTTGGTCTGTTCTTTGGTCCAACCGAAATGGTATAGATCAATGTCATTGGCCCAATTTTCCCGGAGTAGAATTTCTGTTGTAAAGAGCCCTACCATTCGATGATCTGGGTGTCCCGTATCGCCATCTGGACCAAAAGGGATAATAACATCGGGTTTGAGTGCTTCGATTTTGGTTCGAATCTGTTCTTTGAGTTGAGCGGCTTCCTTATAAAATTTATGATTCCCATTGAGACCTAAGCCATCCTTGGCTTCCAAAAAATGTGGGGGGTTAATTCCTAATTTCTCACAGGCGCAGACAGTTTCTTTTTTTCGAACGACAACCAAGGAATCTCCCGCAGGAATACCCGAGTGGTCATTTATTCCATACCTTCCATCTGTTGCCACTACCAGGTGCACGTCACTGATCAAGGCATATTTGGCAAGCACAGGACCTATGCAAGTTTCATCATCGGGATGCGCAAATATGGCCATGATGGTTTTTGGCGCTACAGAATCTATTACAAGCTCTTCCGATGGTACTTTTTGGTCGGCACAAGAAAGTAGTAAGAATACCATTGGTACAAAAGGTAAAAGCTTGTTTAACGAAATATGGAAGTCATCGGTTATTTGCATCTTACATTAAATATAAGTGATAAGCATTATAAAATACAGTACAACTTTGACTACAGCTTCTACTATTTTGTATGTTTAAAGCTATACGATTTACTATTCCGCTCCCAGCTCGGTAATTTTCTTTTCATATAGCTTTTTACTTTCGACCACCGCTACGTTCAGCTCTTGCATGATACCATCGACCCTACCTTCGATACTTTTCATCTGATCATTGATATTATCGAACGAGTTAAGTGCTGCCGCGACTTCGAGTGCTTTTACCACTTCGACCGCATCACCGTGCAGTAAACGTAATTTATCAATGGCCTTGGAAGTATTTGAAAGGGTGCTATTGTATTTTGTACGCGCCCTCTCAATGGCCCCCAAAAGTGTCTTTTTACTTGTTTCATCACTTAAGCTATTGGTCTGGGTTTCCATGGCATTGAACAAGTTGGAAGCCTTTGTTTTTAAATCTTCATATTCTTTGTTGAGGTTTTCGACACGTTTATTTACTTTTTCCCAATCGCCATAGACTCTAGCGAACTCCTTATCCTCATTTTTAGTGTCTTCAAGCGCACTCTTTAAAGCGCTCAATGATTCCAGGCCTTTTGAAACTTTACTGTTAGCGGTCTCTTTCCGCTTTTCAAAAGTGGCTACTTGCGATTTAAATTGATCTTTTAGACGTATAAGGTCTTCCGGGCTCTTGTTCTTCCAACAAGAAACAAATAGTAGACAGGTTAGGGCAATGGCAAAAGACTTTTTGAACATGTGAATATAGTTTATAGTTAGTAGGCTAAATATACAATTTCTCTACAGTTGTCTTTCCCTTTTTTTCCTATGTGACAAATGGAGCACTGTCTAAGCCAAGTGTTGCGAAAAACCCTATGACTAACATTCTTGCAACATCATTTGTACACTTTGCGTCATTTCTGATACACTACAAATCACATGCACTCTACATTTGAAATTGAATTTATGACAGCAAAATAATATTTGTTTTGATGAATATTCAAAATAAGGACAGTTAATATGCGAAATACTCATTCATGTCGTGAATTATCATGGCTTTTGAGGAATGCCTTTTTTCGATTTACCATGCTTCCAACCACTATAAAACAATAACTAAAAACACAATTATTAATTAATCACTAAAACCGTTAAATGATGAAAAAAGTAAAATTAGTAGCACTGGGAATATTTCTGGTCACATTTTCAAGTTGTAGTAAAGAAGAAACTGCAGAATCGGTAACGCCAGAAGAAAATTCAGAACTAGTTGTGACAAAAGCGCAGGCTAGTGATCCTGATCTATATGTACCCGGAACAGCCAATGGAAACAGAAAAGATCAAAATAATAGTAATGGCCGTTGGTCTACAATTTGGCTTGTTGAGGGGCAAGCGAATATGTCTTTTCCAACTTACCAAAAATTTAAAATGGAGTGGGAAAACACCAAGAATATGGTTGGCGGTAAAGGATGGTTTATTAATAACAATGGAAACTCAAATTACAATATTGGTAAAGAAATTAAGTACAGGCTTCAGGGTAAATCTGGAACGGTTGATTTTGCAGGGGTTTATGGCTGGACTACGAACCCACCGGTAGAGTATTATGTTGTTGAAAAAGGAAATCACTTTATAGGAGATGGTGACTATGAAGAAACCAAAACCTATTGGGCGAATGGATCTCAATATAAATTTTACAAAAAGCGGATGCCTAAATTGCCTAGTGCTGTTTGTACAGATTGCTATTTTTGGCAATATGTAAGTGTTAGACAAAATCAGCCTAATTGGAATATGAGTGGCGATAAAACCATAAATATGTCCAAACATGTCAATATTTGGAAAAATAATGGCTTTACTAATTGGGGCGCAAACAACCGGTTGGGTACTCCTGCCGCGTATCAAGTTTTTGGGACGGAAGTGCGATCGTATGGCAATCCAACTTCTGGGAACCTTACAGCTATCATAAGGTGAAAATCAATTTGAGTTTTAGTTATTGCTTGTTCTTGAATAGGCGATACAATATTTGATTCATACGGATACGGCCGTTGGGTTTTTTTCTCAACGGCCGTATCTATGTGAAAACTATTTCGAGCGAATTTGTTTACGTATAGGATGAATTTGTAATCTCAAAATAAAATGTTTTGATTGTACCTGTAGTGGTTGGGAATCAAAAAGTAAACAAGGTCGAATCGCTTAACCCGTAAACATCATTGTTGGTAATTGTCTAACTTTTGTGGCCCTTCTAACACAGCGCGAACAATTTTCAGGGTACCATCGTCCGAAGTTTCGATATTCCATTTAATTAGTGTAATGCGTCCGTCCTCTATTTCGATGCCCGTAATACTTCTAGGATGCACGCAACTACCATCGTTAAAAAGAGGAATGTCGCCCGGTTCCGGGAAACGGGGCCGATGGGTATGGCCAACAATAGTAATCAATAAATTGTTCTTTAAAATCCATTTTTTAATCCGGCGTTCTACCTTAATAAGTTCCTTGTAATTCCGTGCCGGACTTGTAGGGTCGGCAATACCCCAAACCTGCAGGGGTTTCCATAGTACGCGCACTAGAAAACGGCCACAACGCCAAAACGTATAGTTCCACCAATCTGCTTGGTGGCCATGAGCGAGAAAAAGTTCTTGATTCGTAATACGGTGTTTTAAAACAATGCCCTCATGGTAGGTAATGCCGTTGAGCAAGTCTTTTTCACAGCCCTCGACC
>CALLVX010000033.1 GCA_938010765.1 uncultured Flavobacteriaceae bacterium
CCCAAATACGAAACTTCGCCCCTGTAGCAGGTATTCGCGAGACTAACTATGATTCGGAAAATATTCTACAATTTGAGGCAGGCGCCAAATTCGGCACTTCCAAATTTTCAGGTTCCATTGCTACGTACTATGTGAATCTAACAGATCGTATCCGAATCAACCAGGCAATTGTTGGTGGTGTGCTGGTAGACCAGACTAGATCAGAGCAAAATACGGCTACCCTCGGTTTGGAAGCGACCTGGAACTATCGCTTTACCGACCATCTCAGTTTACGAGGAAGTGCTACTTACCAAGATCATGAGATTACTAAAAACACGCAAGAAGATTTGGTCAACGGCGGTACAACTGCGGCCAATGAAGGTAACGAACTTGCACGACAACCTAATTTATTGGGTAGTTTAGGCCTCCATTTCGACAACAATAGTTTTGATGCGAATTTCAACCTGAACCATACTGGTAAAAAGTTCACCTCCGATATTAACGATGTAGAATTAGATGCCATTACCATAGCCCGTTTAGGAGCTGGATATACCTTTAATCTCAATGAGGAAAACGACAATTCTGTACGACTCGGGTTTTCAGTATTCAATTTATTCGACAGTGCTGGCCTTACCGAAGGGAATCCAAGAGCCGGTGTTGCAGGGGAAGCAGGCGATGAAGACTTCTTCTTCGGAAGGCCCATTTTACCAAGAAGGTTCTTCTTGACCGCTACCTTTAATTTCTAATATTATCGAGTTAGTTTAAGTGAGTTTAATTCTAGTTGAGCAACACATTGGCGGCCAATACCCCGCCAGTGTGTTTTCATGTTACCTATCATATGAAGAAAAAACTGATCAAGCAGGCTATAGCCGTTTTAGATGCCAATTTTCAGGAAGGGGGGTTCACCATCCCTAGTCAAGGATTGTATCCTTTTCAATGGAAATGGGACTCGGGTTTTATTGCCATTGGCCTTTGCTATTACAATATTGAAAAAGCCAAATTAGAGGTAAAAACCCTCTTAGATGCGCAATGGGAAAATGGTTTTATTCCCCATATCGTATTTCACAATGAGAACGATTCGTACTTCCCTGGGGCCGATTTTCACAAATCGGAACTGCATCCGCTTTCATCAAAACAGTATAAGTCTACGGGAATGACCCAGCCACCGGTAATGGGTTTTGTACTTGAAGAAATGTATCGGATCGCAACCGATAAAAAAGACATGCTCAATTTCATAAAAAAGCATATCGATAAGGTATACCAAAATCATGAGTATTTCTATTCCCATAGAGACCCACATGACGAAGGCCTTATTTATATATACCACAATTGGGAATCAGGCACAGACAATTCACCCGTTTGGGACGATATATGGAAAACCATGAATCCGCCCGACTACACATTTGAACGAAAAGACACTACTCATGTAGATGCCTCTCAAAGACCCTCAAAAAGGGAATACGATCATTACCTACATATCATCGAAATTGCGAAAGAGCATCAATACAATGATGAAAAAATTGCAGCGCTTTCACCCTTTTTGGTGCAAGACCCCCTCTTCAATGCAATGCTTATAAAATCCAATGAATCGCTACTTACACTATACGATTTGATCGATGGTAATGAAGAAAAAAAGACCCGTTTAAAACAATGGCAGCTAAAGAGTATTGCCGGGGTCAACAATAAACTTTTTGATCAAGAATTAGGTGCATATGTACATTTCGACCTTCGAAACAACAAGCCTATCGGATATGTTTCCTCTTCTTCGTTTTCTCCCCTATTTGCAGGAATACCGGATACGGAAAGAGCCGAAATACTCATACAGACCATGATGAGTAAATTTGGCGGGGATGATAAATACTTGTGCGCCTCTTTTGACCCCACCAGTGAGCGCTTCAATCCCAAAAAATACTGGAGAGGACCTGTTTGGATCAATATGAACTGGATGCTGTATTACGGCCTAAAAAAGTATAATTTTCTCGATTTAGCCGACAGAATTAAAAAAGACTCTGTAGAACTAATAAAACGCGACGGTTTCTACGAATATTTTGATTGTCGCAAAAATAATGGGGAAGCAAACCGTGTTGGCTATGGCGGAAGTAATTTCTCATGGAGTGCCGCCTTGTTAATCGACCTTTTAAACGACTAATATTCAGCAATAGTGCATCAATCAACACCAGCATTCAATTTTGAACAAACCTACATTCTCGAGGATGATTTTGTACGCTTGAGTCCGTTGAAAAAAACACATCAAAAAAGTCTGCAGTACATTACCGATGACCCAGAAATCTGGACTTATTTTTTTGAAAAAGGAGCGAATAAGGAACAGCTGATCCATTACATACAAACCGCTCTGGAGAATCGTTCATTGGGAAAAGAATACCCGTTTGTCGTGTATGACAAAGTCAAAAAAGCCTACGCCGGCACGACCCGACTTTACGAATTTTCATCTGATTTAAGCACTATAAAGCTTGGGCATACTTGGTATGGTAAGACTTTTAGGGGAACGGGCCTTAACAAGCATTGTAAATTTCTTTTATTTGAATTTATATTTGATCAAATCGGCTTGGAACGAATTGGTTTCGGATCGTATAAGGAAAATGAAATAAGCATTGCTGCTATGAAAAGCGTAGGTTGCAAAGAAGAAGGCATGTTACGAGGAATGTTCCCCGCGTTGAATAGGAAGGGAAGAACCGATGCTATCTTGTTGAGTATCTTGAGAAAGGAATGGCAGTCATATGGCAAAACAGCATTAAGTAAAAAATTGCATCAAACATCTAAGAACAACTAATGACAACCGTACTATGAACTATCTAGACTATATTATCATTGTTGTATATCTCGTCGGTTTCTTGGGAATCGGGTTTCTTTTTAAAGAAAATAAAACTTCAGGCGACTACTTTTTGGGAGGTCGCAGTACCGGGTGGTTACCCTTAAGTCTTTCTGCAATGGCAACCCAATTATCCGCTATCAGTTTTATTTCAGCTCCGGCTTTTGTTGGTCTCAAACAAGGAGGGGGAATGCAATGGCTCACGTATGAATTCGGTGTACCCCTAGCGATGGCATTTTTACTGATTGCTATCTTACCTACCCTCTACAAATCGGGTATTGTAAGCGTTTACGAGTATCTCGAAAAACGTTTTGATGCTTCCTCACGTCTATTAATAAGTTTTGTTTTTCAAATTAGTAGATCTGTCGCCACCGGGGTCATGGTGTATACCATGGCACTTATTTTACAAGCGACCATTCAATTAGATTTTTGGATCTCGGTGCTCATTATAGGCGTTATCACCATGATCTATTCTTTTCAAGGTGGCATGAAAGCGGTAATTTGGGGAGATGTAATACAAATGAGTATCCTCTTTTTAGGAATTATCATTTGTCTTTCCTATGGTATTAGTGAACTCGGTGGTTTCGATAATTTTCTGACCCATGTAGATCGTGATCGCATTACCGCTGTTGATTTCAATAAATGGGGCTTCCAAAACGCCGATGGCACCGATGAATTTGGTTTTTGGCCCATGGTCATAGGTGGTTTCTTCCTATACGCATCTTACTACGGTACCGATCAAACCCAGTCGCAAAGATTACTTTCTTCGAGTAGTATGGGCAATTTAAAAAAGCTAATGCTATCGAACGGCTTGTTGCGCTTCCCATTTACCTTGACCTATTGCATTATGGGGCTCGTTTTGGGCACTCTTTTATTACAGGATGCAAGTTTTCAAGAACATATGGAAACGGTGTACCAAGCGAATATCTCATCGCTCGAAGGCAAAAAAGCTGATTTATTGGTTCCTGTCTTCATTATAAAATACTTGCCCAATGGCATCATTGGTATTTTGATCGTCGCCATCATGTCGGCCGCCATGTCTACACTTAGTTCTACTGTGAATTCCTTATCGGCCGTTACCATGGAAGATTTTGTAAAGCGATACAAACCTACTATTAGCAGTCAAAAGTACGTAAGCTACTCAAGGTTGTTATCTATCTTCTGGGGTCTCGTTTGTTTATTCTTTGCTTTTTTTGCAGGAAACATCGAAGGAACTGTTATCGAAGTCATAAACAAGATCAGTTCTGTATTCTATGGCCCTATACTAGCCGCTTTTATACTCGCCATTCTTACTAAAAAAACGCATGCTTTGGGAGCCAATATTGGTATCATAGCCGGTGTGCTGTTCAATATTTACCTTTGGTTATATGTGCCTCAGATATTTTGGTTCTGGTGGAATGCCTTAGGGTGCTTAGTTACTATCTTAATTGCTTATGTCACCAGTTACCTTATAAAAAGACAGGTGAACCAAGGTTTAGAAGTTGTTTACTATTCAGGTAAAAAAGAAGTTGCTATCTTAATTGGGTATTTTATTATAATCATCCTATTCAGCATCTCACTTCCCAACCTTTTAAACTAACTTGGACCTATGAAATTCGTAATCGCGCCAGATAAATTCAAGGGTTCCTTGACCGGATTCGAGTTTTGTGATATTGTGGCCGAAGGCTTAAAAACCGGCCTTGCTGATCCTAAAATAATCAAAATGCCCCTTGCCGATGGTGGTGATGGCACCATCGAGGTTGCCCAGCATTACATTCAAGGAGAAAAGCGATACCTGCAGATAAACGATCCTTTTTTCAGGCCTATCGAAGGTAGTTACCTTTTTTCTGCGAAAAACAAGGTCGCCTATATCGAGATGGCAGAAGCTTCTGGCCTAAAAGTGCTACACGCCAAAGAATATGACTGCGTAAATGCCACTACCTTTGGCACTGGGGAACTCCTACGAGATGCCCTTGATAAGGGCGCAGAGGAAGTTATCCTCGGAATCGGAGGAAGTGCCACCAATGATGGCGGTATCGGAATGGCTACCGCTCTTGGTTTTAAATTCTTAGATTCTAGCGGGAAAATTTTGAAAGGCATTGGCGCAAATCTTTCTAAAATTCGTACCATCGATGCAAGTCAGGCACATCCCAGAATTAAAAAAATTCGTTTTAAAGTGGCTAGTGATGTCACCAATCCGTTATATGGTAAAAATGGGGCCGCCTATATTTATGCAAAACAAAAAGGGGCCACGATCGAAGAAATTGGATTACTAGATGGCGGACTTCGGCACTTCGCAAAGGTGATTCTCGAACAATACAAACAAAATCTTCAGGAGATTTCTGGGGCTGGGGCCGCTGGCGGAATTGGAGGGGGCGCAATGGTATTTTTAAATGCCAAACTGTGTTCTGGTATCGATTTGGTAAAAGAACTGGCAAATTTCGATTCGACTATCGAAGGTGCTGATTGGATCATAACAGGAGAAGGGCGATTAGACGGGCAGACACTTTCAGGAAAAACCATTGACGGTGTTCTTGCATCGGCCAAACAAAAAAACATACCCGTTGCTGCGCTATGTGGTTCTGTCGCTATTACCGAGCAGCAAAAAACAACCATGGGACTCTCTTATGTAAAAGCAATTTCGAAGGGCATCACAGATTTGGAACAGGCCATAAAAGAAAGCCGACCAAACCTGCTTAAAGCGACCGTAGATTTTACCCGCGCTTTAAAAAAGTAGTTCATTCTTTACTGTTTTTTAATCTGTTCATACCACAAAGACTCCTTTAAATAGCTTTTAATAAGTATCAGTGTACCCAACGACACTTTTTAAAAACAGGATACCCTTAACTTTGGCAATCGAAAACTTGCGCCCGTGTCTTTCAATTTTACCGATATCGTTCTCTTCTTAGGAGTAAGCCAGGGAATATTTCTGGCCATTAGCTTACAGCTCATACATAATAGGAACAAAAGTGCCAATCGTATACTTTCCTGGCTTCTGTTGATTTCGGTATTAATGCTTTTTGCACGTATTTCGAGCTTTCGCATTCCGGCTGAATGGGTATGGCGTTTTGGAATCCTGATCGATACCAGTCTGTTCCTTTTTGGACCGCTCCTATTTTTATATGTACGTAAAATGCTCTTTTTAGGTGCCGACACCTTCCGATCTAATTGGATTCATTTTGTTCCCGCTGCCCTACATTTATGTTATTATTTATGGACGCTGGGTATTCCCTTAAAAGATTTTAATATCTCTCTTATAAATGGTGAACTAAACCTTCAATTTTTTATTATTGAAGCAGCGGGCTTGATCTCTTTTATGGGCTATTGGATAAAAACCTGCCTCGTTCTTAAAAAGTATCGTCGAGAGGAAAGAAAACAATTCTCGTTTCAGCAGATTATTTTTAATTTTTTGAGTTATGTAATGGCGACATTACTGCTGTCGATTGCCTTATGGGGAATTAGCTTTGTCACCGTCCAGTTTTTCGGCATACAACTTCCGTATCTCGGGTATACCACCATGTGGATCAGTACTCCCATATTCATCTATATTATTGGTTACTTTAGCTTACGACAACCTGAGATTTTCAGAATACCGATAGCCAGTAAAACCAAGACCGAAAAAGACCGACTTAAACCAGACGAAATTCAACGACTTCAAAAGCGTTTACATTACTTTATTACCGAGGAGGAGGTTTATATACAACCCGACTTAACCTTAAAATCGTTGGCAGAAAAATTGAATACCAGTCCCAATAATTTGTCGTGGCTCTTGAACCAAGTCTACCAAGCCACTTTTTACGAGTACATCAATAGCCACCGAATCAAGGCATTCATTAAACGGGTAGACAACCAAGAACATCGAAGCCACACTCTCCTATCACTGGCCATGGACGCAGGCTTCAACTCAAAATCGACCTTTAACAAAGCATTCAAGGCGGTTACAGGGCAAACGCCAAGCCATTATATCAAAAACCAGCAAGTAGCCTAGAAAAGGTATGCATGTACCCAAAGCGTCGCTATTGCTTCTTGAGGCCCTTAGTTTTATGACTTAACAATTAAAACTATTGTAAAATGAAAACACCTAATTTATTTTTTCGATCCTCAGTAGCCATGCTATCTTTGGCCGTACTATTATTAAGCGCATGCATTAAAGACTTTGAAGGTCATGGCGGTAAACCAATCAAAGTAAAAACCTTGGTGGGAACAGATTTCCCTGCCAATGACGGACTTTTCGTTTCCCCGAACGGTACCATATTCGCCTCTGATTTTGGTGTATTTGACCCCGTCTCGGGGAAAGGTAGTGGTACCACCGTATACCAGGTAAGTAGAAAAGGGGATATTACCGAAAAAGCGACTGGTTTTGAAGCTCCCATGGCCGGGGTGACCGATCGTTACGGAAACTTCTACTTTACGAATGAAAATAATAACGATCTTGTTTCCGGAATTCTGGTCAAAATAGCACCCGACGGAACTTCTTCACAACTCGCCGAAATCCCCGGCTGGCCTTCTGGTTTAACCATAGATGAAGATGACAATATCTACGCCGCCAATTTTGCACTTCCTGTAATAAACAAAATCACACCCGACGGCACCGTTTCAACCTTTGCTACAGATGACCGCTTGGCCGGATGTGTGGGTATCGATTTTGACAAGCACGGTAACATTGTGACGGCTAATTTTTCGACTGCCGATGTTCTAAGCATCGATCCGGAAGCGCAAGTTTCTTTAATCACCACCATACCCAATGTGACTGCCGGTTTTGCTATTGGCTACATGACCATCTTCGAAGATGCCATCTATGCGACGGGTATTAACGAAAATGTAATTTTCAAGATTACACTCGATGGTAAAACAAGCATTTTTGCAGGTACGGGAGAAAATGGAAGTGCAGATGGAAAACTATCAAAGGCCACGTTTTCAAATCCAAACGGTATTGCGGCTGATCACCACAAGAGAATACTGTATATCTCCCAATTCGGAACACCCGGACTTCGAAAAATAAAATTTTAAAAGTAATCGGCACAAAGGGTAACAAATCCAAAAAAAAGTTATCCTTAGTGCTATATCAATCATTCAAAAAACAAACACATGAAAGCTATAGTGCGAAATCAAATTTCTCTTTTAAGTCTACTAATTTTGTTCAGTATTGCTGGTCCGGTAGTTGCACAGGTGACCGATTCAAAAACGATCAGATCAAAAGTAATGGCCTTGGATGCCGATTTTTGGAACGCATATAACCAATGTAAGATTGAAGATTTTAGAAAGTTCCTAACAGAGGATCTGGAGTTTTACCACGACAAAGGAGGGTTAACTACTGGGTTGGAAAAAATGGTCGCTTTGGTCAAAACTGGCCTTTGTGCCAAGCCCGATACGCGCCTTAGAAGAGTAGCAATTGAAGAAACTGTACAGTTTTTCCCTTTGAACAACTACGGCGGAGTACTTACTGGAGAACATTTGTTTTACCTAACCGAAAAAGGGAAAGCCGAACGTTTGGTCGAAAAAGCCAGGTTTACCCATGTTTGGAGAGAAACCAATGATCAATTGAAAATGGCCAGAGTACTCAGTTATGATCATCAACCTGCATCGGAAAACAGTTTTAAAGAACAGCTTGTGCTCTCATTAAAGAAGCTGTCTCGTTTTGCCGGAAACTACCAAGCTCCGCAAACCGGTGCAGTTCATATTGTTTTGGGTGATGATGGGCTGCTGGAAATGAAAGCAGGGGAAATGCAGTCAAAACTATATCCCGAAACCGAGACGGTGTTCTTTATGAAAGAAGCTCCAATTACATTAGAATTTGTATTGGATAATGAAGGAAAATCCTTGAAATTTATAGTACGGGAAAATGGTAAGGTGGTCGAAGAGTCCATAAGGGGAAAGTAGGGGATGATACAAGGTAAAACACTATCGAAAGAGTCATATGATAAGCTGTTTAAACACAAATAAAAATACGTGCTATCAAACAGTTTGGTCCGCTTGCCATAAAAGACTCTACGCTCAATGACCCGATTCAATTGAGTTATGATTTGGGGTGGGGAATATTACAAACACCTTATGGAAAAGGAGCATTCAAAGAATGTTATAGAAATAGGTTTCAGCACTATTACACTATTACATCCTATTCCCAGAAGTAAAAAAGGCGTATTGCTGATGACCAATAGCGACAACGGGGAAGGAATTTACAAAGAGGCCTTGGCCCTTACAATGAAAGACACCTATACCTCTTGGGAATGGGGAAATTATATCCCATAGAACCAGAAGTATCCATTTGAAGAAAAGACTAAGTGTTTCTTTAGAATCAGTAAACTACTTCGGGGCGAGCCCACGAGGCATTAAAAGGAAATTTAACATTGATTTCAACGCAGACCTGTCTGAACTTTTGTCGTGCAGGCGTAGGAGCATTATAAATCTCGATTATCGAGTAAAAGCAAACTCAATCTATCAAACAGAGCAGAGTCGCCAAACGGATTAACTTAATAGGAAAGCCCTTCAGAATCATCCAAGCGGGCGATGATACCCCAGCCAAAAAAATAATTCGTAACACCGATCAATACTTCATTTTCTCCTGCTGCCAATGGTAGGGTAAATGCACTGTTTTCGATTGAACATCGCCCACGAGGCTCTTTCATGCCCGGAGAACCATAATAGTTCTTATCTGTATACAGGGGCCGACCGTTTATAAAAACCCATACCTCATCACTAAACCCCATGTCAACACGTCTTTTTTGGGCTTCTTTGGCGGTAATGGTCGTTTTAATCCAAGTGAGTCGCCGTTCACCCTGTTTAGTTTCTCCAAATTGACGTGTAAGATTCACCAAGGCTCGGCGTTCTGCTTTCAATGGTTTCCATACCGATGTACTATCGAGTAAGTCGGGATCTATGGTTACGCCTGGGCCGGTTGGAATAACCAACATAGGGTCTTTCCCAAATGGAAAATCGATTGGATCGGTAACAGACCAATTACGTAAATAACGCGGGTCATTGCTGGTCGGGTCATATCCCACCCCCGCTGGTAGGTCTTCGGTAAGATCGGGGCGTACCACAAAATTGGCATAAATCACATTGCCAGTAAGTTCAATTCCGCCAACTTCGTTTTCTCCCTCCATAGCAGGCACTTGAAGGGCCGCTTGTCGCATATCGTTCACATACACTTTTAGTTGTCGTCCATGAACTACGAGCTTTACATGATTCCATCGCTTTTCGTAAATGGTAGCGGCCGCTTGGTAATCATCGGTCATATCCCACATATTTACTTTATCCTGTACCGATGTATATTGTAAGGTTGTTCGCTTTTTTTCATCTGGTGTTCCGAAGTATCGGATATAAAACAATTCGGAGTTTAAGGTATCCTTCCCGGTTCTAAACATAATTCCGGGAAAACCTCGACCAATGAGTTCTACATCGTATTCAATGGTACCATCGGCAAATTGAAAATCTTTCAGATGCACCCCGTATCCTTCGTTATTGGCACTACGAATGGCAGGCACCGAACGGTGTGTTGCAAATTCAACCGAGCCGGTAGTAGGTGCCCAATGTTCAGCGGTCATAGGAACCTTCATTTCTTTCTTGTTTTTTTTTGCGCGCTGTCCATAAACTACCCCGCTAAGGAGCAGTAGACCGACCATAAGGAATACTTTCTTAATCATACTGTTCGCTTTTTGTTCTGTTTGCATTTTAAAACTAACTTTGATGAAGGTCAAAAATACCTTCCAAATTCGAAGAAGCCCATTGTTCTGCTTGTTCAATTTTGTTTAATCCTGTTCAAAACGGGGCACTCTAAACGCCCTTGCTATTTTTATGGTCAAATCTACTTTGCATATGACAGTACATTTGGTATCGGCCATTGAGAAAGAACTCGATTGGGGAAATGGCAATACATGGACCAATAAAGATTTTGAGGCGCTAAGCGAACGTATTTTTAAGACTACCCATAAACGCCTAAGCGTTACCACCCTAAAACGCATTTGGGGAAGGGCCGAACAGGTAGCCAACCCTAGTATGGCCACCTTGGATATTCTTTCTGAATTTTTGGGGTATACGAACTGGAGAGAATTTGTTCGTTTGCAAGCGCTACCTACGAAAGAAAAAAAGTCATGGCGATTGCGGAATGCGAAAATTGGTTATGGCATTTTGGGCCTCGTTGTCTTTGGCGGATTGCTGAGTTTCTTCTTGATCTCCTCCAAAAAAGGAACCGAAAAAGTATCCTACGGCCCAGAGGATTTTTCGTTTACCAGCAGCCCCATAGGCAATGGCATTCCCAATTCGGTCGTGTTTAAATACGATGCGTCTTCGGCAGGTAAAAATGCCAAAATTGAAATTCAACAAAGCTGGGATCGTCGCAAACGAATAAAAATAAATAGAGAGGATAGTGTTGCTACCTGTATTTACTACCGACCGGGTTTTTTTAAATCTAAATTGGTCATAGATGATTCGATTATAAAAGAAAAAGATGTATTCATTAAATCTAGCGATTGGCTGGGAATGATCGATACGGACAGCATCCCCATTTACCTAAAAAACGAAGAAATTTTTGTAAACGGCTCCCTTGGCATCAGCGAGGCCACCTTAGCTAAGTACGGTATGGATCCCAGCATTGCCCGTACCAGGGTCAGTTTTCACCAAGTACGTGATTTTGGGGAATTGTACACCAATGACTTTAAATTTACCACAGTACTTCAAAACCGATACAATACAGGGATCAACGCCTGCCAAGGAGCGCTGATTACGCTGCTATATGACGGGGGCGTCATTATTCTTACGTTGGCCAATAAAGGATGTGTTGCCGAACTTAATCTAATGGCATTTGACCAATACATCGATGGGAGAAAAACGGACCTTTCCTCCTTCGGAGTCGACTTTTCGAACAGGGCAACGGTACGTTGCATTTCTAAAAATCAAAAACTGTCTATTTTCGTAAATGATCGTCTTGCCTACGAATTTAAAGTTCCCGAGACTCCGAAGAAGATCGTTGGGGTTCGAATTCAATTCGAAGGTACCGGTACCATAGAACAAGTAAGCTTGGATAATGAGCAAGGTGTCTCCTATCGCGCTAAGTTTTTAGATAGTACCCGTAAGCCATAGCGATATTTTTGCGCTATACCTTTGCAAGTCTATTCCTTTTTTTAACAAAATAGCACTGTAACAATCACGAAATTTCCTTCTCCTTTTCTAGGAGTACTTTGCTACGTCACATACTTAAGAACAGCATCCTATGAAATTTCTTTTCCTATCATTTTTCCTGCTAGTAACAACTCACCTAAGTGCCCAAAAAAAGGATACACTTAGCTTTAGCAAGCAAAGTATCGGATATCTAGCAGATGAGTATTTGGCCATCAACCCCCAGGCGAGCGGAGTGATAGTGGCAATAGACTACCCCGGCAAACTATCTTGGCGCTATGCAACAGGGCATCGGAGCATGGAAAAAATCAAGCCACTGAATGGCGATGAGCCTTTTATAGCTGCCAGTATTACCAAGATTTTCATATCGGTCATTATCCTGCAAATGCAAGAAGAAGCCAAACTCTCCATAGAAGACAAGGTGATACAATATCTAGATCCAGATCTAATTCGACAATTAACCACCTTTGGCGGCAATTCGCATGAGGAGGTACTTACCATCGAACATTTGTTGAGACATACCAGTGGTATCTCCGATTATTTAAACAAGACACAGACCCATCTAAACGGCTACAGGAATGCACCAGATAAGGTCTATTCCTTTAAAGATCGCATGCAGATTGCCTTGAAAGTACCTTCTTCCCAAAAATTCGGAAAGTACCATTATTCGAATACGAACTACCTTCTTTTGGGAATGATCGTCGAAAAAATAGACCAGATGAATGCGTCTGCTATACTGGACAAGCGAATCTTTACTCCCCTAAAACTTGAAAATAGCTCTTTAATGCCCTCCAAGACCATTTTACCGCAAATGTTAAAGGGGTACTATACAGATTGGGATCTTACCTCTTTTAGTTTTCACTTTAATAAAGGAAACACTGCCGGGGGCTTGCTTACGACTACGGCCGATTTACTGAAATTCGGAAAAAGTGTATTCACAGGCGCCTTGTTTAAATCTAAGGCTACATTGGCAAGAATGCTTGAATTCGAAAAAGGATATGGACTTGGGGTCATGCAATTTGAAAAATCTAAAAAAGCTGGTCGGGTAATAGGTCATAGCGGTTTTGATCCTGGCTACACCTGTTATCTTGCCTATTTAGAAAAACTGAATACTACAGTGCTTACCCTTATAAATCAATCAGAACTCGAAGTGATCATGCCCGCTTTTTTATTAGTAAAAATAATACATCTGATAAAAAAAGAGCCCTAACAGGTTCAGTAGGTTAAATGCTATTTTCAATTACCTTAGGCACCTTTTTGCCAGAAAATGGAAAATTGCCCCCAGTCGCGAACGATTCTTTTTGTTACTTTTGCCCGTGAATTTTAATCGCATGTAATGGAAGTCTTAGGAATTGATATTGGAGGTTCAGGTATAAAAGGGGCCTTAGTAAATTCAGTGACTGGGGAAATGTTGACAAAACGATTTCGTATTCCCACGCCTGAGTCTAGAAAACCTAAGGATATGGCCGAAGTGGTGGCCGCTATTGTGAAGCACTTTGATCATAAGGGACCTATTGGTGTTGGCTTTCCTACCGTTATTAAAAATGGGGTTTGTAATTCGCCTGGCAATCTTCATAAAAAGTGGTTAGGATGTAATGTACAAGAATTATTCTCAGATGCTACCGGGCAGCCGGTAACAGTGCTCAATGACGCCGATGCGGCTGGGTACGCTACTATGAACTACGGGATTGGCAAAGGCAAAAAGGGATTGGTGTTGATGATTACGATCGGTACCGGTTTGGGAAGTGGTGCTTTCTTAGATGGGGTATTGATCCCCAATTTTGAATTGGGCCAAATACCTTATAAAAAATACCGTAAGATAGAACTTTGGGCGGCCGATTCGGCCAAAGAACGGGAAGGCCTCACCTATGTACAGTGGGGTAAACGCTTCAACAAGTTTTTGAAGTTGGTAGATTTGATCGTTTGCCCAGATCTTATTATTTTAGGGGGGGGCGCTTCTAAGGATTTTGAGGAATACAAGGACTGTATCACTATTAAGACCTCAGTTATCCCTGCAGAACTGCGAAACAATGCGGGAATTGTGGGCGCGGCCGCGGCCGCTATACATCAGAACCAAAAATAGTTATTAGGAAATATCAATGAATTCTGTACAAGGCTTGACAAAGAAAAAACTTGTATAGGATTGCTTTTAGAAAGGCAAGACCACATTGATATAATGGCGTTTTTAATCGACTGAGCATGAATGCTCACACCCCTTATCTGCGCATTGATGGCCCACTGGAGGGTTCTCCGGGGGAACGTTTTTGTCTTTTCGAAGAAGTAGACTCCGGGGAAGAAGAACGGGAAGTGCGTTTTTGCCCCTGGTTCATCGCAACGGTCATTGCGGTCAGGTCTGGTTGCAGACCCAGGTCCGGCTCCGATTCCGGTTTTAGTTCATGGCTCAGGCGCTCCAAATTTTCCTGGTCCCCTTTAAGGAAATCGGCATAGGCCTTGCCAAGTTCCCCCTGCCCTGTATAGTACAATACTTCCCTAAGGGCCTTTTGCCGTTCTCCGGTATTCAATAACCGACCTACCTCGAT
>CALLVX010000034.1 GCA_938010765.1 uncultured Flavobacteriaceae bacterium
TCGGAATCCTCCCCATATAATGCCCCTAAGACCGTTTCGGGGTCCTGGGCCTGGTCATGGGCAGCCATATTGACCTGCAATACATCATCACTAAAATTGGCTCCCAGCCAGGTCATCGTCTCCAAAGTTAGCGGGTTATCAGTTAGAAACATCAATCCGATAGAACCCGCTAAATTGGTCAACGATTCTGGCACAACGCCTAGTTGGTTACCAGCGAGACTCAGATATCCAAGTTTGGACAGGTTCCCCATTTCAGGAGGAAGCTCCGTTAATTCATTATTATCCAGACTAAAATATGAAAGCAAAATCAGCTTCCTTATTTCAGAAGGTAGAATTGTTAATCCGTTATTAGCCAGATTCAAAGTGTGAAGCTTTGTAAGCTTCCCAATTACAGGCGATAGGGTCTTTAATTTGTTAAAATCCAGGTTCAAAATGTGAAGCTCGGTCAGGTTTCCTATTTCAGCAGGTAGGGATGTAAGCTTATTCTCATCTAAATTCAAATCGGTAAGATTTGGAATCTCCTTGATCTTTGGCATTAGGTCTCTTAGATCCTCTGTTGTCAATTCCAATGCCGATAGATCCAAGGCGGTAGACCCTGCCAATTTGGCTTCCTTAATTTTTTGTCTTGCTATAGTAATTTCGCCTCGAGGCATGCTAGTATTTTAAATTTATCTCTAAGAAATTGCCTTATACTCCTAAGGGGAAGCGAAAAGTATTCCTATGAACGTCGGCCTTTCCGGGTTATTTTGTACTGCCGAGGGCGGCCGTCGTCGGCAACCGACATCTAGGAACTCCTAACCTCTCTAACTCTGACCCTTTTGACCATCTGTACTGGCCCTACCAATCTTCAGCTTATTGAGCCGTACCTAAAACGAGGGGATTATTCCCCCAACTTACCCGTGTTGCCTAAGTCTATTAGTATCAAACCAATAAGGAATATAGTAATCGTCCAAACCGTCTATTGCGGGCCCTGCGGTCCCAGATCTGTCATCATATAGTACTTTTAGCACTATTTCCGTGTCATGGACCGTCATATTAGTATGTACCAGCTCGGCAGAAAAGGTACGTCCCAGCCAATCCTTTGTCTCCCGGCTAAGCGGATTACCGTTCAAATCTATGCTCTCAAGAATACTTTCAAGGTTGCCCAGGGATTCCGGAAGGGTTATCAACTCATTCCCATCCAAATTCAATCTTCGTAACTCGATCAGTTTACTTATTTCGGTAGGAAGGGCCGTAAGTCTATTACTTCCCAGATCCAACCTTTGAAGTTTGGTAAGCTTCCCGATCTCTTTTGGTATGTCGGTAAGCTCGTTATCTTCAAGATCCAAAGCTACAAGTTGCTTTAGCCCCTGTATTTCAGTTGGTAAGCTGGTAAGCTCATTATCTTCCAGTCCCAAAGTTCGAAGCCCGATCAGCTTCCCCATTTCTTTAGGTAAGCTGTTAAGTTCGTTGTTTCCCAGCCCTAGTGTTCGAAGCCTTGTCAGCTGCCCTATGCCCTTAGGCAGGGCGGTAAGTTCATTGCAATTTAAATACAATGTCCTAAGGCTTTGCATCTCCCCTATCGCTGGCAATAGGCTTCTCAAATCTTTCCTCGTTAAATTCAATTCAGACAGATTCAAGTCGGTAGATCCTTGAGATCTGGCGGCCTCGATCCTTCGTTTTGCAGCTGTAGTATTTCCTTCTGGCATGTCTATGGTTTAATACTATGTATGCAAAATCGGCTTTTACCCCTAATCGGTGTGGTGAAAAATATTTTCCCGGACTTGAATTTTTCATAATCAAGGTCCAATGCACTGTTTAAAAAACTCTTTTGTTGCAAAATTGTGAGGTATTAAGTAAGATTGTTATTGCCGACAAGGCGTATCAAGGGTCCTTGGAGCACTCGGGCCGCATTTTCGCGTTGCCTTTCTTTTACCCCAGCATTCAATGCATCGTCGAAATTAGGTATCTAATACAAGTATACCTGGTAGACCCCGTTTCTATAAAAGAGCGCTAATGCATTTACTAGGATTTTTTACAGATTAAGCGGCCCAATTGGCACTCAAATTATATTGGTTAAAAATTGCCTGCAGCCAGGTTATGGTCTCTGGAGTAAACGGATTATTATTTAGATTAAGTGCAACCTGCCGGTTAGGAAGCTCGCGTAGTGCCTCCGGTAAGTTCGTAAGTTGATTTGCTTCCAGGTTCAGTTTTCGAAGCCCGTTCAATTTGCCTATTTCTGTTGGCAATACGGCAAGCTGGTTTTGCGAAAGCCACAAATACCGAAGCCTGGTGAGGTTTCCTATTTCTGTCGGCAGGGCCGTAAGCTGGTTTTCCGAAAGCCCCAAATATCGAAGTCTGGTAAGTCCCAATACCTCCTTTGGCAGCGCGGGAAGTTGGTTTTTACATAGATATAAAGCCTCGAGTTGGGTCAGTTTCCCGATACCCTCTGACAATGCCCCAAGTTCGTTATTTTCCAGATCCAGCAATTTAAGCCCGGTCAGATCACCTATTTCATCGGGGAGTGCGGTAAGCCGGTTATTCACCAGATACAACGTTTTAAGACCTCGTATCTTCACTATCCCTGGCAATAAATTAGCGAGGCATTCCTTTGTTAAACCTAAACCTTGTAAACTCAGTATATCGCTTCTCTGCAATATGGCCTCAGAAATTTTTCGTTGTGCTTTCTCAATATTCTCCATAGTATATCTTTTTTACTAGCAAGTATAAAAATCGCATTTTACTCATAAGGGGCGGCTCCCAATTCACACCTTTGGTAGCTGCAGGCCCATCGTTAAATCAAGCCGCCATAGAATCTGAATTTAGAATATAGGGATCAAAAGTAGCTTCTAACCAGCTAGTCGCCCCTGAAGTAAGCGGATTGTTGTTTAGATTGAGCCCGACCAGCGGATTAACAAGTTTACCCAATGCCTCGGGCAAGTGCGTCAGTTGGTTTCCTTCCAAATTCAATTCTACGAGCCTGCACAACCTGCTTATTTCCCTTGGCAATGCAGTAAGCTCGTTATGGTTTAGATCCAATTTCTGAAGGCCGGTCAGATCACCTATCTCTAGTGGCAGGGCGGTAAGCTGGTTTTCCTCCAGATCCAATTCTTTCAGTGTAGTTAGCTTAAAAAATTCTTCAGGTAGGGTGCTAAGATAATTATCATTAAGATACAACCTTTCAAGACCTTTAATCTTCCCGATTTTCGGCAATAGGCTCCTTAGATTTTCGGTCGTCAAATTCAATGACGATAAATTTAAGCCATTAGCCCCTTGCGATCTAGCGCCCTTTATCCTTTCTTTTGCTTTTATAATATTTCCTACGAGCATACCTCTGCTTTAATAGTATGTATAAGAAAAGGTCTTTTACCCCTAAGCGGAGTGACACAAAAAAATGTTAATTGGGACACCGCTTTCCCGAATCAGCATGCACGAAATTGTTGAAGTTGGTTAAATTGTTTTTTGTCGGAGTCTGGTTGTTTTAGTTGGTGTAGGTTCTGGGGGTTTTGATGGATACAACGGTTATATTAACATCGCCCCCCGTAATCCAAACAGCACATCGCAGGTTTGTCAGCATCATCGATGCTTCCGCCAGAATCGTAAAATTAGTCCACTAATTTTTTACGAAAAGATCAAAAAACAAACAGCTGATGCGTTTCTGGCCTTATCTGGATTTGATTCGATTTAGTAAAGTACAAGGTAAAACCCTCTTTTTCCAAAATAGTTGCCCAATAGGCTTGATCGTCCAATTTAATTAGAAGGCCATCTTTTCGAACTACTCTCCAGAAAGGAAGTTTACTATTTTCCTTTGAAAGGCGTTTGAGATGATTCCCGGTTCGCATGGCACAGGTAACATCGGCACCAAAAGCAACGGCCATTTTCTTTGCCAAACCATCGATCGTGGCGATTTTTCCTGCCGGAATTGAACCAATAAACTCGGCTACCATTTCCTTATCAGGATGCAGCATGGTACCTGTTCCGTAAAAGTGCTGCATTTTTTCTGGTATGGGTATGATCTTTGGTAGTTTCATACAATCGATTGTTTAGGAGTGTTGGCATATAATTTTGAAGCGATATAAGCGGCTATTAAAGTCTCGAGCCAACTTAAGGGCAAGGTAATCAACAGCATTTCCCAATAAGTTGTTCCCATATTTGCGCTTCCGATCCAAAAGAGTACAAAGAAAAACAACCATGATAGGGTTCCGGACACCAAAACGCTTTTAAAATTATTCCCAAAGGTGCCGGCATATAACCAAAATAAGAAAACGATCAATGCGGTCAACAGGGTATCCCAGAGGCCCCAGATTGCAAAAATACCCCAACTCATTTCCGCTATTCCCGTTCTATTCTCGAAGAATGTCTTTGTTCTGGGCATGACCAAAACAAAATAGCGAAATACCTCGGAAGCATGCACCCAAATACTGGTTAGCAGCGTAATTAGCATAAACTGCTTCCTATTAAATTGTTGTAATCTCATAGCAAGTTTATGGTTTCTTTCATTTTTTGTACGACACTTTCAGGAGTGGCGAACTGCGGTGAAGAGCGAAAAATCGCGACAGATTTTTCTAAAGTATCGATTTTCTCTATCAAATCGATACTGCGTTCTTTTTGTCCGGCAAATCGCAGATTGACCGGATTCACCATCTTTTTTGTTATTAAATGGTCTACTTTTTTACGGCATCTACAAGGATTAGCAGGGTTGGCAAGACCACATTTGGCCATTAAAAAACTTCGTAATCTACTGCGGGCCCTTGAGAGTTGTTTTCTAAAACTGGCCGAAGTAATTTCTAATATTTCTGCCCCCTCCACACTATTGAACTCTAACAATTCTCCTAGAATGTAGACCATTCTACCCGATTCGTTCAAACATAAGAGCATTCCATGGGTACAGCTTACCTTTACTTCTTCCTCTAAAAGCAATTGCTCCCCTATGTTCTCAGAATAGCTTAGAGCATCGGAATGGCCATCATCGATCAAGGTGCCATAGGCATTAAAATCCATCGAAAATTCCTTATTGCCCTTACCCTTAATAGTTAGCAAATAATTGGTGGCGATCCTATAAACCCATGTTTGAAGCGTACTTTCTTTTCGAAAGGTACCTAGGTGGGTAATCACTCTCACTAGAATTTCCTGTGTGGCGTCTTCCGCATCTTCCGGAAATAATAACATTCGAAGAGAAAGATTGTATACCAAATCTTTGACCTCAAAAATAAGCCGCTCTAAGGCTTTCCGATCTCCATTGTTCGCCTTTTCTACTAGTATGTGAAGTTTTGCTGGTACCATATCCTATTTTATTAGACAATAGAAAGATAGGTAGTGTGACAAGAAAAGTGAAAAAATGTTTTAAAACAGTAGCTAAACTCCGTATAAAAATAAAAGCCCTGACGTTTACCATCAAGGCTCTTTTAAAAAAAACTATTCGCCTTTTAGGCTATTTTATTTCGCTTTGGATGTATTTCTATCAAATAAATTTTGCACAATCGTAAGTGTTTCGGTATTATCTCAACATACGTTTCTTTCAACCATGCGCTAGTTTATGGCTGAGACTTGTTATGCGGCCTGAAATTGCCGCCGTATACCACAAGCTCTAAAAAGGTTGTGCGTAGCCAAGTAATGGTATCTTGGGTAAGCGAGTTATGGTCTAGAATCACTCTCTTGAGACTATTGGCCAGTTCGGCCAGTGATTTGGGTAAGTCCGTAAGTTGATTTCCCGTTAAATTCAAATATTGAAGCCCACTAAGCCTCCCTATTTCAGGTGGCAGGACAGTAAGCCTGTTGTAATCCAAATCCAAAGCTTCAAGTAAAGTCAGCCGTCCTATCCCTTCGGGCAGAGCAGTAAGCCTGTTTCTTCTAAGATACAATTCTTTAAGCTTGGTCAACCGCCCAATCTCTTCGGGTAGGATAGTAAGTCCGGTATAGTTCAAATCCAAAGTTCGAAGTTCGATAAACCCTCCTATTTCCTGCGGTAGGGTTGTTAGTAGGTTACCTCTCAAACTCAAAATTTCTAAACCTTGTATTGCCTCAACTGCCTGCAATAGGGTTTTTAAATCTTTCGTTGTCAAATTTAAGTACCATAAATTCAAACTATGAGCCCCTTGCAATCCGGCGGCATCGATTCTCTTTTTCGCTTCAACAATATTTCCTACAGGCATATCTATATTTTAAATTCATGTAAGAAAAATCATCTTTTGCCCCAAGCGAAGTGGTATAAAAAAATGTTAATTGGGATACAGCCCTCCTAGATCAGCGTTCAATAATTGTTTGAAATTGGTCGAATTGATCGATTGGCCAGACCTCATTGTTTTTAGGTGGTAGTGCTTCTCTTGATTTTGACAAATATTAAGGACATATCACCATCTAGCCCCGTTAATTACCGTTGCGCTTTGAAATTCATACGATACATGATTATTGGGGTGGCAGGGGTTTCAAGAATAAGTCCATTTTTTTATACAAAAAGAGCCCTGATGGTACCATCAGGGCTCTTTTAAAAAAAAATATTCACCTTTTAGGCTATTTTATTACGTTTACGATCCACTTCTGTCAAATAAATTTTGCGTAATCGTAAATGCTTAGGAGTCACCTCAACATATTCGTCTTTCTGAATATATTCCAATGCTTCCTCTAATGAAAACTTGATCGCTGGTACAATCTTCGCTTTATCATCTGCTCCCGAAGAACGTACGTTCGAGAGTTTTTTGGTTTTGGTGATATTAATGGTCATATCATCACCACGAGAGTTTTCACCAATGACCTGCCCTTCGTAAATGTCCTCCCCCGGATCAACGAAAAATTTACCTCGGTCTTGTAATTTATCGATCGAATAAGGAATTGCTTTTCCTTTTTCCATAGATACCAATGATCCGTTCTGACGCTGTGGAATATCGCCTTTCATTGGCTGGTATTCCAAAAACCGGTGTGCCATGATCGCTTCTCCGGCAGTGGCCGTTAGCAATTGGTTACGCAAGCCGATAATACCACGGGAAGGAATCAAAAACTCACACAACATGCGTTCACCTTTTGCTTCCATACTGGTCATCTCCCCTTTTCGAATCGAGACCATTTCGACCGCGCGACCCGAAACCGCCTCTGGCAAATCGATTGTCAACGCTTCTATTGGTTCGCATTTAACACCGTCGATTTCTTTTATGATTACTTGTGGTTGCCCAATTTGTAATTCATACCCTTCTCTTCTCATAGTCTCGATCAAGACCGACAAATGCAATACGCCACGGCCAAATACCAAAAATTTATCGGCACTATCGGTTTCGTTTAACCGTAAGGCCAAATTCTTCTCCAGTTCACGTTCTAAACGCTCTTTGATATGACGAGAGGTAACGAATTTACCATCTTGTCCAAAAAACGGACTATCATTAATAGTAAACAACATACTCATGGTAGGCTCATCGATCGCGATGGTCTTTAAACCTTCTGGATTTTCAATATCGGCGATCGTGTCGCCAATTTCAAATCCTTCCAAACCTATAATTGCACAAATATCACCAGTAGTGACTTCTTTTACTTTTTTACGTCCTAAACCTTCGAAGATAAAGAGCTCTTTTATTTTTGACTTTACAATACTACCATCTCTTTTAACCAAAGAAATCTGCTGCCCTTCTTTTAGACCTCCACGTTGCAATCTTCCGATAGCGATCCGTCCTGTAAAGGATGAAAAGTCTAAGGAAGTAATCAACATTTGTGTATTCCCTTCGGCTGGTTCAAAGGTAGGGATGTGTTCAATGACCATATCTAGCAAAGGCTCAATATTATCTGTCTCATTCTGCCAATCATCACTCATCCAATTATTTTTGGCCGAGCCATATACTGTTGGAAAATCGAGCTGCCACTCTTCCGCACCCAATTCGAACATTAGATCAAAAACCTTTTCATGTACTTCTTCGGGGGTACAGTTTTCCTTGTCAACTTTGTTGATCACCACACAAGGTTTCAAACCCAAATCGACTGCTTTTTGCAATACAAAACGCGTTTGGGGCATAGGGCCTTCAAAAGCATCTACCAACAACAAAACGCCATCGGCCATGTTCAAAACACGCTCTACTTCTCCACCAAAGTCGGCGTGACCAGGGGTATCGATGATGTTGATCTTCGTACCTTTATAAACTACTGAAACATTTTTTGAGGTAATCGTGATACCTCTTTCCCTTTCAAGATCATTATTATCTAAAATCAGATCCCCAGTGTTCTGATTCTCACGAAACAGTTGACAGTGGTACATAATCTTATCTACCAAGGTAGTTTTGCCGTGGTCTACGTGCGCAATGATCGCAATATTCTTTGTTGTTGACATAGTATTTAAATTAAATAACAGAAACCTGTCATTTTAAGCGTGCAAAGATACTGCTATTTTTTGCTCCTTGGCATAAACTTATGTTATTTTTATGTTGTTGATTTTGAGGCAGTTATTAAGAAGACCGTTTCGGTTAAATTTTACCGCAGATTTACCTTACCGCTCTATTTATCAAATACACGGGTATTACCTCAACTGTGTTATGACAACAGGATTTGTAGCTAACGTCCCATTTCATAATGTCTATTTTAATTTTTGCGGTTTAGGCAAGGGCTAAAATGACGCATAATACTAAAAAGTAGAGTATACATTTTCTCATGGTTGGTGTTCTTTTAGTTGTATGCGACAACCAAATCAAACATCGGACCAAACTTTGAAATCGTATTTACTCAATTCTTCCTTTTTCATCTTCAAGCCCCGTTTTACGCTTCCTAGCTTTCTTAATTTCGTTCCGTCCAAAATTATAGTTCAAACTAAAAGCGACCTGCCTACTATCCACGCCGCCACTGCCATCGATAAATAATTCCCCAAACTGAGTGGTACCACTCCAAGGTGAGGTATACAAAAGGTCATTGAATGAAAGTTGGGCAGTTAATCTATCCGCAAAGAATTTCCTTTGAAAGGCCAGGTTTAAAGAACCTAGGGCACTAGATCTGTACGTACCGCCCCAAATCGAAGGGGAGTTATACCATCCCGATAACTCCATTTGAATAGCTGTAGGAAGACTAAACGTATTTTGTGCATAGAGGCTAAGCGTCTCTTGCGTAACTGCCAAAAAATCGGGACTGGTCGGGTTGTATTTACTCTGGTACGCATTTACGCTTATGAAGATACGCCACCAATTATTGATTTTACCTGGATAGGAAACTCCTAGGTTAATAATTTGCTGGTTAGCAACATTCCTAGTAGTTATAAAATTACGGCTATCACCTTCGGCTACGGTAACACGCGCAAAAAAATCGGAAATATAACTATAACTTAAAGAGGTGGTGAGACGATAGTTGTACGTATGCGAAAATTTTAGGTTATTGGTATATTGAGGTTGTAAAAACGGGTTTCCCTTGCTGAACGACAATTCATCGATTTTATATTCGAACGGATTAAGGGACTGGTAGTTCGGGCGTTGAATACGCTTGCTATAGGTAAGTGCAAATTGGTTCTTTCGGTTGTACTGGTAGGTGAGGCCGCCAGAGGGGAAAAGATCTACATAGTTGCGTTTAACTCTATTCGCTTCGGCATCTTGACCACTTATCAGATTTCCGTCCGAGATGGTATTTTCCATTCGTAGGCCAAATTGAACATTCCATTTTTCCCATTTGCGGTTATAATTAAAATAAGCAGCATTGATCTGTTCATCATACTCAAATTGATTGCTTTGAGATACATCCAATGATTCTTGTTGATTTATTATGTTGAAAAAGTCGAACGTATTGGTCGTGGTTACAAAAGAAAATTTGGCCCCCAACCCTAGTTTTCCCTTCCAGAAATTTTGTTCATAATCTATTTTAGCGGTCAAAATATCAATATTGATCGGGGTATCTTGCCTAGTAATTTGCTCATCAATGATTTCGGTTTCGGAGCCGTCAAAGTAAAAATTAGGCTGAAATGCATCGCGATCACTTTTGTATTTGCCATAATCTAGATCAACGTTCACCGTATACCCCAAGGTGTCGGTATACCTATAATTAACATTGGTATTGACATTATATGATTTGAAGGAGGAACGGTTGTTCGCTACTAAAACGCTATCATTCATTGTTGCTCTTATTGGTCGAATAGGGGTTCGGGAGTCGCTTTCATCAAAGCTATTGTTAAAGTTTCCATTAAAAATGGCGCCGAAAGTACTCTTGGTACTTGCATAAAAATCATACCCTAGTTTAACATTGTTGCTGTTTTTATCTAAAACACTCTTTGTTTTAGCATCAAACTCCGTAGCGCCCTGTCTTCGAAATAGGTTTAGAAAGTTGGCACTTTTTCCAAAACGATTGCTATAGGTGCCGTATAGATTCCCTTGTTTACCACGAGAATTAAATGAAATACTGGTATTGTATCGTTTAAAATTGCCAATCGTGATTCCTGAAGCAATGGATCCGTTGGTGCCCAAGCTTTTGTCTTTTTTAAACTTTATATTAATGATGCCTGCATTCCCCGCCGCATCGTATTTTGATGAGGGTTGGGTAATGATTTCCAACGCCTCAATATCAGTAGCTTGTAAGCTTTCGAGGTAATTGATCAAATCTTCCCCTTGTAATATTGATGGTTTACCATCAATATAGAATTGAACCCCGGCCTTTCCCTCCACAATAACACCACCGTTATTATCAATAACAATCCCTGGGGCTTTCCGTAACAGTTCAAAAGCACTGGTTCCTGTGGCATTGATCGTATTCGCTACATTAAAAACCGTCTTATCGGCCAAGACTTGTACCATGGGTTTTTCGGCAACTACCGTAACCTCCTCTAGATTTTGAGTTTCAGAAGCCATCACTATACGTCCCAGCTCAAGATTCTCCCCATATAGTTCCACGGTTTTCTTATAGCTGGCAAAGCCAATACTCGAAATAGCAAGTCGGTAAGTACCCAGAGAAAGTCCCTTAAGTTCAAAGAAGCCATTTTCATTGCTGGTGGTTGCTTTCACAAGCACACTATCCTTGGCATCATTAAGCAGTATCGTGGCAAATGGGAGAGGCTCCGCTTCCCCGTTAAACAATTTACCAGAAATAGATTGACCTCGTAAAAAAGGGAAAGAAAATAGTATTAGAAGAATACAGACTGTTTTCATGACGGTTCGTTTTTTTGATGTATCCAAAAGTCCTATTTTGGATGAGTTTGCCAAAAAAGAATTCGACCAATAGGCCTGTGGGCAGTTAAATCTGGCTTGGGCATTTCAACTGGGTATAGGACCATTCGTCTGACGAAGCTTTTAAAAATTGGTGTTTATTAGTAATTTGCTGGAAAGTGTTTATCTAAGACCAAATGAAAAAAGGGATCCTTTGGGGAATCAAAATAAGAGAGCTATTATTTCTGATGCTTTTTTATTTCTTTTTTGCTTTTTTCTATTGTTTGACGCTGTGGTTGAATAGGGCCGGTTATAAAAATCCGGATGATGAATTGTTCAGTGTTCAAAATTTTCTCAGGAATGGAGGTACCCAGTATTTCTTATTTTTTGTTTTTACCGTTCCCATTTGGTGGCTCGTTTTTAAGCGTTTTGCACACTTGTCGATTTTTGTAAAACTGTCGATTAACCTAGTCATGCTACCATTATTTGTTGTGTGCACACAACAAGTATATTATTACCTTTCCGAACTATGGGGCTTTGGACATTTAGTAGGCACAGGGCGCGTTTGGGATCTTTATATTCCGACCTTATTTTACCTGATTCAATTCGGTTTTTTTCATGCCTATGAATACTTTAAGGAAAATCAACGGAAACTCATTTTAGAAGGGGAACTGCGTCAAGTAGCATTAAAAAGCGAGCTGGCAGCCATCAAAGCCCAGTTGAATCCGCATTTTCTATATAATGTATTCAACACTATCAATGCTTCGGTACCTCCTGAACAAGAACAAACGCGCCAGATGATCGGGCAACTTTCAGATTTATTCCGATACCAATTGCGAGCAACCCAAACCGAACTTGTGCCTTTGGAAGAAGAACTGTCTTTTGTACAAAAATATCTAGAATTGGAAAAAGCAAGGTTCGAAGAGCGTCTTAAAATTACAATCGATGTAGCTCCGGAACTTAGACAAGAACAAGTACCCCCTATGTTATTACAACCGATTGTAGAAAACTCCGTCAAGCATGGCCTCGCCAGTTTGATCGAAGGTGGCACCATCACCATTCAAATAAAAAAAGTAGCCGATAAACTACGGTTTGAAATTTCTGATACGGGCGTCGGCGTAAAAGATAAAAAAGCCATTTTCGATAAAGGCGTAGGACTTACAAATACCAAGTTACGGCTTCATAAAATGTATCAAACGCATTTAGAAGTCTATGATAACGAGCCGAGGGGCCTTAAAATCGCTTTTTCGATATGAAGAAAGTAATCATTGTTGATGACGAAAAGGCTGGCCGAATACTTATTAAGCAGTACTTGGAAGCATTCCCCGCTTTAATCTTGGTCGCAGAAGTAAACAATGGTGTTGATGCAGTGCGGGAAATTAACCGGTTTAAACCAGATCTTGTTTTTTTAGATATACAAATGCCCGGGATGACCGGGTTTGAAGTACTCACCCACCTTGAGGAAATACCGCAGATTATCTTCTCTACTGCCTATGACAAATACGCTTTACAAGCATTTGAGGTGCATGCAGTCGACTACCTTCTGAAACCATATACGAAAGAACGCTTTGATAAAGCCATCGAAAAACTCGGCCAGGACAGGGAGCCAATTGGGGCACTCGCCCAGAGCCTTTTGATGGAAAAACCATCATACCCTGAACGGGTCTTGGTACAGCATGCAAATCGCCTGATAACGGTTGCTGTGGAAGACATACTATGGATCGAAGCCTATGGCGATTATTCAAAACTGCACCTGGTCAAAGATATTTTCCTTAGCAATTACGGGATTTCAGCTCTTGAAGATAAATTAGACCCTACAAAATTTATTCGTGTACATCGTTCTTCTTTGATACAGCTCAAATCGGTAAAAGAACTTCACAAATACGGAAAATCGTATGACGTAACCATGCAAAACGGTAATATAGTTCGTGTAAGCAGAGGGTATATGGAAGCTTTGAAAAAACTGATGCTATAACCTCAATTAATTCTTTACCTTCGAGGGGGTCCACCCAATATTAAAGCTAAACAAGGGGCCGTAACCCGACAATACACCATCCCCTCGATAGTATCCTGCCCCTAACTCGGCCGTAAAATTAAGTCCTTTGGGATAGCTTCTTTGAATTCCATAGACCATCCCGTAAAACCCAACATTGAAATCACTGGGCCCTTCAATGTTCGTCGCTATCCGCAGTTGCGAAAAAAAGATGGCCTGCGCCCCTGCGATATAATTTCCAGAGTTACCGGAAACATTTTTACGCAAATCACGACGGCGTTGCAGGTTATGATAGTACCGATAGCGGTTGTTCCAAGCAAGACCAAACGCATAACCTTCCTCGTAGGTCGCCAAGCCAAAGCCCAAGGAGGTCGAAGCTGTTTGATTTCTAAAAAGACCGATTTCATAAGTGATACCTGGGCTCAGTAAATTGAAATTTACATGATGCTTTTCCAAATTCACCAGTCCGCTGCCCTGTTCGTTAATTTTACGTATTTGGGCATTCACGCCATGTGACGAAATAAAAACAAATAGTAGTAGTAATTTTTTAATCATTCCCCTTTTGTTTAGTATGACTAAATCTAAAAAGGAAACTGCAAGCGCACACTACCTTTGTAGAAAATTTAAGAAAATAACATCGGGTATGGGAAATCACTACTTTCCGACACACCACCGTTTTTCGCCCAAGATCCAACCCAGAGTAAAGTTGAAAGTGGGATGTATACCCCCGGAAAAATTACCAAAATAGTACCCCGCCCCTACTTCTATAGAACCACTAAGACCTCCAAAAAAACCACGTTGTATCCCGTAAACGGGTCCGAAAGTCCCAAAAGACGAAGTCTCCAAGGTATTTTTTATCGGGCTTTGCGTGAACAAGGTTCCGGAAAGCGCAATATAATTTCCCGCGTTGCCATAGGCCATTCGATTCTTTCGAAAACGATTTTCTAAATTATGGTAATATCGGTATTGAGCGGTGTATACAGTAAACAATTCCAAATTACCATAATCGTCAAAACCGAGCGGTGTCAGACCATATTGCAGACCCGCTTTTAGATCTAAGGTGCTATTCTGCCCAAGGGCCATTTCGTATTCCAAACCCGGTAACAAAAGATTTACTTTAAATTGGTGGCGTTCTACGTTTTTGCCAAACTGTGCAGATAGGTATAAACTGCTTAAGAGCAGCATTGCGATTAGGAAGGTACGCATGGTAGATTGATTTGGGATCAATTAGGCCAACTTAGTCAATAGCAAACAAGAAACCTTACAAATCGTATCAAATGCAACTTGGCAAACAGCGGCGATCAGTCTATGACGGTTTAAAATAAACCAACAAATAAACTGAGCTACCATTTATGCCGTATATACTTCGTTAAAATAATATCTTTGTGGCAAATAATATACCATGCAATTAGAGCGTATCCCTCAGATTAAACATACCGATAGCAACAACTTTTTTCTTCTCTCGGGCCCCTGTGCCATTGAAGGGGAAGATATGGCCATGCGTATCGCTGAAAAAATAGTTACGATTACCGATCGTTTGGAAATTCCGTATGTATTCAAGGGTAGTTTTAAGAAAGCGAACCGCAGCAGGGTCGACTCGTTTACAGGCATTGGCGACGAAAAGGCTTTAAAGATTCTTAGAAAGGTATCGGAGACCTTTAATGTGCCAACTGTGACAGATATTCATGAAGTTGCCGATGCCCAAATGGCGGCAGCGTATGTAGATGTGTTGCAAATCCCGGCCTTTCTCGTTCGCCAAACGGATCTGGTTGTTGCCGCCGCGAAAACCGGCAAGACCATCAATCTTAAAAAAGGGCAGTTCATGAGTCCTGAAAGCATGCAGCACGCGACTACCAAGGTGACCGATTCTGGGAATGTGCAAGTGATGGTTACTGATCGGGGTACCATGTTCGGTTATCAAGATATGGTGGTCGATTTTAGAGGAATTCCTACTATGAAAGCGTATGCGCCAGTTGTTTTGGATGTTACCCATTCCCTTCAACAACCCAACCAATCTTCTGGAGTTACAGGAGGTCGTCCCGAGATGATCGAAACCATTGCAAGGGCAGGAATCGCAACTGGTGTTGATGGCATTTTTATGGAGACCCATTTTGACCCATCGACCGCTAAAAGTGATGGGGCAAATATGCTGCACTTAGATCATTTAGAGCGACTGCTGACCAATTTAACGCAATTGCGAAAAACGGTGAACGACTTGCAATAATCTAGCAATTTCCAAGTTGCTTCTTTACTATTAAACCAACCGACCATGAACAGACTTTTTTGTATACTATCTCTTGTTTTGTATTTCAGTTTCTTCGGGACGGCTCAAATGCCCGATACCTTTGGGAACGTAACCGCTATTGAGAAAAATATGACAACCTATGATAAAGATACAGATGCAGTCGCAGTAGTACTCTTTGAAAGAGGAGACCATTATTTTAAAGTGGTAAACGGTCATGTTCGCCTAATAAAAGAATACCATACCAAAATCAAAATTCTGGATGAGCAGGGGTATAATGAAGGCACCATTGAAATTCCCTTTTACCACAATGAAACCGACTCAGAAAAAATCACGAAGTTAAAGGCGGTCACCCACAACGGAACCAACCAATACCATGTATTGCCCTCTGAAATGTTTACCGCCGACCTTACAGAACGTTGGAAATTAACTAAGTTCACCTTTCCAAAAATTCAGAAAGGAAGCATTCTAGAATACACCTACTCTATTACCTCTCCCTATTACCATAATTTCGATGGCTGGTCTTTTCAATCAGAAATACCTAAAATGTACAGTGAGTTCAATGCCCGTATTCCTGGTAATTTTATTTATAATCGTTCCCTGACCGGTTACTTAAAATTAGATACCAACGACGCAAATATCAAAAAAAACTGTTTTTACTTGGAAGGAATTGGCGATGCCGACTGTGAAATATTAAAGTATGCCATGAAAGATATCCCTGCTTTTAAAATGGATGAAAAATACGCTCTTTCTCAAAAAAATTACATCGCACAAATCGAATTTGAAATGTCTGAGACAATAGGTCTAGACGGTACCAGCGATAAGTATACAAAATCTTGGAAAGATGTTGATAGGGAGTTTCGATCGGATAAGGATATTGGAAGACAGTTAACTAAAAAGGGTTTTTTCGAAAAGAATGTTCCTGCAGCTTTGCTTACAGAGGGAGATGCGTTAACAAGAGCAAAAAACATTTACAAATTCGTACAAAACCATTATACATGGAACGAGGAATACGGCGTGTATAATGATAATCGGGTAAAAGAAGCTTTTGAACAAAAAAAAGGAAATACAGCCGAAATCAACATGTCGCTGATCAACTTGTTGAATGCCGCAGAGATCCCTACTCATTTAATGCTATTAGCTACCCGAAAGCGTGGGCTGCCGAAAAAAGTTCATCCGGTAATGAACGACTTTAACTACACAGTGGCTAAAACGATGATTGATGGGAAAGACTATCTCTTAGATGCAACCGATAAGTACCATCCTTTTGGTTATTTGCCCTTTCGTGCTTTGAACCATTATGGCCGGGTGATGGATTTTAAAAACGAAAGCTACTGGCAAGACATTAAACCGATGACCAAAAATAAATACCAGATACGGGCGAGCGTAAAGTTTGATCCAGAATCACAAAGTGCATCGGGTGTTTTGGATGTCTTTACAACGGGCTATAGTGCCATTCAAAAAAGAAAGAGCATAAGCAATGCTACCCAAGAAGAATATCTTGATAAAATCGAAGGACAATTTGAAGATGATTTTACCATTACTTCGTATGAAAAAAATGAGGAACGAAGTAACGAAGAAAAGGTAGCCGAACGTTTTTCATTTGAATTGGAAGATGTATTACAAGGCGATCTCTTATATTTTAATCCATTTTTGGTCCGGTTTTTTGATGAAAATCCTTTCAAATTAAAAAAACGTACGTACCCAATCGATTTTGGGTATCCTGCCTCATACCGCTATCAAATCAATATTCAAATTCCTGAAGGTTTTGAGGTAAAAGAACTCCCTGAAAAAAAAGTCATTACCCTCGATGATCGTAAGCGCGTTACTTATCGTTTTCATTATGATCAACAACAACGGTCCGTTTTATTATCCTTTGACCTTTCATTGAATAGCACGCATTTTAAGGCCCAGAACTATGACATACTCAAGGATCTTTTCAAACAAATCGTCAATGATCAGAAAAACTCCCTAGTGGTGCTGAAAAAGAAGTAGTGGAACTTAAATACAAATACAAACGACAAATTCAACTACAAACCCAGAATCGTTAGAGGTTAGAGGTCGGAAGTTAGAGGTCGGAAGTTAGAGGAAAAAAATAAACTCACGCTCAAATAAAGGTCAAATTCAAAAAAGATCCAAGTCTTAAGTCCTATGTCATTTTGTCTTTCGTCTTTTCTCTTTTCTCTTTCATCCCAAACAAACTCATATACAAATACAAATGTCAAACTCAAACTGTCCACTGTATTCTGTTTACTGCTAAAGACCTAGTCTTACGTCTTAAGTCCTGCCTCTTTCATCTTTTCTCTTTTCTCTTTCATCTATAAACAAACCCTGAACTCTGAACCCATAACTTTTCCAACTTAAAATAGAGCGGTAACCAAAGTTACCTTACAATTTTACTTTTTACAGTACCTTTGAAGTATGCAAAAGTTCCTACCTTTTTTAGGATGGTTGCCAGCCTATAAAAAAACCGACTTTACCAAAGACCTTGTTGCGGGCCTTACCGTAGGAATTGTATTGGTTCCGCAGGGAATGGCCTATGCCATGATTGCTGGGTTACCACCTGTTTATGGCCTCTACGCCGCCATTGTACCTTTGATCATCTATACATTTCTAGGAACTTCCAGACAGGTAGGCGTAGGCCCTGTAGCAATGGATTCTATTCTAGTAGCTGCCGGCCTTGGTACCCTGTCACTGGTAGGGGTCGAAAGTTATGTAGCCATGGCGCTTGTTTTGACCTTTATGGTCGGGTTAATACAGTTTTTATTGGGAATTTTTCGCATGGGTTTTTTGGTTCACTTCCTTTCAAAACCCGTCATAAGTGGCTTTACATCTGGCGCTGCCTTAATAATCATATTCAGCCAGTTGAAACACCTACTCGGAGCCGATATCGAAGGCAGTAACCAGTTTCACCAACTGGTCCTAAATGCTTTCGAAAAACTTGGGGACACCAATAGTTATGATGTCATGATTGGGGTTTTAGGCATCCTGATCATCATATTGTTCAAGAAATGGGATAAACGAATCCCTGCCGTTCTAATAGTCGTAATAATGGGTATTTTAGGAGTTTATTTCTTAGGTCTTCAAGACTTCGGTGTAGCCATTGTCGGAACCGTTCCCGAAGGGCTTCCAATTTTAAAAATACCCAATATCAACCTTAAAAATCTATTAGACATATGGCCAATTGCCATCACATTGGCCCTTGTCGGTTATTTGGAGACCATTTCGATCGGGAAGGCCATTGAAGAAAAAAATAATCTTAATACTATAGATCCCAATCAAGAATTAATTGCGCTGGGGACCGCCAACGTAATCGGTTCATTTTTTCAATCCTATATCTCAACTGCTAGTTTTTCAAGATCCGCCATTAATAATGAAGCTGGTGCAAAAACCAATTTAGCCTCGCTCATAAGTGTGGTATTGGTGGTATTGACATTGCTCTTCTTTACGCCTCTTTTCTATTACCTTCCCAACGCAGTGCTTGCAAGTATTATTATGGTTTCGGTCTTTAGTCTTATTGATTTTCGGTACCCCAAAAGCCTTTTTAAATATCGAAAAGATGAATTGGTAGTACTGTTGGCTACTTTTTTAGCAACCCTTTTTATCGGCATTAAAGAAGGTATTTTGATAGGGGTACTGTTTTCGTTATTGCTCATGGTGTATCGCACATCGAAGCCGCATTTTGCAATTTTGGGAAACATCAAAAATTCGGACTACTACAAAAACGTAAAGCGTTTTGGAGACGAAGTAGTTTTGAGAGACGACCTTTTAACGGTTCGTTTTGATGCGCAACTGTATTTTGGCAACTCCGACTATTTTAAAAAACAGCTTTTAGGAGCGGTCGAAGACAAAGGGGAAGCACTTAAAGCGGTCATCCTTAACGCAGAAGCCATTAACTATATTGATTCAACAGGGGCAAGAATGTTAGCGATGGTAATCGATGATTTACAGGCACGCGGACTTCAATTTTACATCGTCGGAGCCATAGGACCCGCGCGCGATATTATCTTTCGAAGTGGTATCATCAGCTCCTTAAAAAGAGAACACCTGTTCGTTAAAGTTAAGGAAGCGGTCGCCTATTTTGAGGACCCCGAATGCCTAACGGCCTTACAGGACAAAGTGGCGCACCAAAACAAGCATGCGGTAACCAATGTTACAAACTAAAAGCTGATTTCGCGTTATTTTTACAATGGAATCGTAGTTGTGGTCAACAGCTAAAATAAAGAAAGGAACATACTCATGAACATAGAACAAATCTATACCGGATGTCTTGCACAAGGTGCTTACTATATTGAAAGCAATGGTGAGGTGGCCATTATTGATCCCCTTAGAGAAGTTGAACCATACCTCGCCAGAGTCGAAAATGACGCTGCCAAAATAAAGTATATTTTCGAAACCCATTTTCATGCCGATTTCGTTAGTGGTCATGTGACACTATCAAAAAAGACAGGCGCACCCATCGTTTTTGGACCTCGAGCAAACCCTACTTTTGAGGCGATTATCGCCGAGGACGGTCAGGAATTTCCTTTGGGCGATTTGACGATCAAGGCATTGCATACACCGGGTCATACCATGGAGAGTACTACCTATTTATTAAGGGACGAAGAAGGAAGAGACCATGCCATCTTCTCAGGAGATACTTTATTTTTAGGAGATGTAGGGCGTCCCGACCTTGCTCAAAAAGCGGCCGATGTTACCCAAGAAGATTTGGCCGGTATTCTATTTGAAAGCTTGCGATCCAAAATTATGCCTTTGAACGATGCGGTTATCGTATACCCTGCCCATGGTGCGGGATCGGCTTGTGGTAAGAATATGATGAAAGAAACGGTAGACACCTTAGGGAACCAAAAGAAAATGAACTATGCTTTGCGGTCAGATATGACCAAGCAAGAGTTTATCGCCGAGGTTACTGATGGTTTGTTGCCCCCGCCCAAGTACTTCCCCTTGAATGTACAAATGAACCGGGAAGGGTATGAAGATAGTACAGCGGTGCTTGAAAGAGGAACTACTGCCCTCGACCCCGAAGCATTTGAGCGTGCCGCCAATGAAACCGGAGCAATCGTATTAGACGTACGGCATCAAAACGAGTTTGTAAATGGGCATGTACCACGCTCCATTTTTATAGGCCTCAATGGGGATTTTGCACCTTGGGTAGGTGCATTGATTGCCGATACCAAACAAGTCTTGTTGCTTGTAACACCGAATGGGAAAGAGGCTGAAACCATAACCCGTTTGTCACGTGTTGGTTTCGATGGTACCATTGGCTATTTGGAAGGCGGCTTTGAAAATTGGCAGAAAAGCGGTAAAGAGTTTGATTCCATGCCCTCTTTTAGCGCTGCGGCTTCCATGGAAAAAATTGAATCGACCAAGGCCCGTGTCTTCGACGTGCGGAAAGAATCCGAATATCAGGCCGAGCATCTGGTAGATGTGATGCACACCCCATTGAGCGAGCTTAACTCATTCCTGTCCGAATTTCCGAAACAAGGTGATTTTTATGTGCACTGCGCTGGTGGCTACCGATCCGTTATTGCCGGGTCGATCCTAAAAAGTAGAGGCATTCATAACTTAGTGAATGTAGAGGGTGGCTTTGGTGCGCTTAAACAGGCGGGGGCCGCAGTTACAAACTATGTGTGCCCATCTAACCAATAATTCATACGATACCCGTAAAACTAGGAACTAAAGAAGGCAACCATAAAATTGGGCTGCCCGGCAAAACAGTTGTGGATTCCTAGTTTAAATTAATTGTTTTCGAAAACCTAGTAGAAATACTATTCCTGTACCAAAAAAAATTAATTGAAGAAAAAAAAGTTAGACTATGAAAATTAACATGAGTAAAACCGATCGCCTAGTAAGCATCCTTGCTGCCATGGCAGTGGTAATTCTAATCTATTTTAATATAGTTACCGGTATTTTTGCTTACATTCTTCTTGCCATTGCAGGCATCTTTGTATTGACAAGCTTGGTAAATTTTTGTCCGCTGTACCGGCTCCTAGTAATTAACACTTGTAGGGTGCCAAAGAAGAAATAGCTTTATTTAAAGTTTTATCGAACTAGTCGACAGTGATCAAAAGTAATTTTCGGGCATTTTTTTTGCGATAATTTTAAAGAAACTATCCATTTTTTAATAAATCCGCAAATGTTAAAGAAATCTTAACGATTTTATAGGGCTCGACTGTCTATTTTAGTATCTTTAGTAGGAATTACTTTACGAAGAATGATTAAAAACTTTCTGGAGCGAATAGGAGTCATGAATGCAATCATGCTCTTGGTGGTGTTATCGATCATCATCGTCTCTGAATATATCTTCCTGCAAGGGAATAAATTGGATGCACTATTTATTGCATTCTGGGCCCCGACCATACTCGGGTTTATGAATTACTTTAAGCACAAAAAATAATGGATTTTATTTTGTTATATTCCATTTTTGTCGCTATCGTCTTTACCATTTGGATGCTTTTTGTTATTCGCATGTATAAAAAGCTCAAAGATTAAAGGTCTTTAGACGACCCGATTTGTCAACACTAAGATATTCCCCTTATTCTTATTGAGATACGACTGTATGATACCTTGTGTTTCAACGGTATTCTTCTGTGGTATTAAGTACGCATCTAGGTCCTCCCTACTGGTAAGTTGTATTTCGTTTTCTACAAAACCATAACCGCTATAAACACCATTTTCTAATAATATGAAGGCGCTTTCTGAAACTGTACGTCCTTTTTGTCGTATCAGTAGGTCATCTTTCTTAATCTCCACCTGGGCAATGGCCTCGGCCACCCTTTCATTATAATCGGCTAATGCCTCGTCATCACGACATACCCCTCGGCATTCGGTAATGCTGTAGTGTGAACAAGAGCCTGTGCTTTCTTGCAGATGGCAAAATTTAGGGCACAGTTCAAAAGTTTTGCATAGCTGCTCCAAGAACGAGCGGCAAGCAGTTGGGCTATTACAAACGGTAATCGCCTTTGGAACCATTTTAAGTTTGTTATATGCCAGATGCATTATACCTCTTCGATCTTGATATGCAAAAATACCGTACTGTTGTACCGTTCTTTTCTGGGCCCTATTGTAAGCCGGATAATGATGTTTTATAGCGGATGATTCCATCAACAAAGCGAGTAGTTCGCTGCCTGAAAGTTCAAAATGAATATCGGTGGTTTCCCGACACAGGCGTACTTCTTTAGAGGATTTATCGTAGAAATGCCCTAACACTCTTTTTTTAATATTTATGGCCTTACCTACGTAGATAATCGTACCTGTCGCATTTTTAAAGTAATATACGCCGGGCGAAGAAGGTAGATTTTCAAAGGTTTCCCGGGGCAGTCCCGGAGGCAAGGTCGCTTCTTGGGAACGGGAATTTAAAAAAGCCTTGAACACTTTTTCGGCGCCCTCGGTACGTAGCAACCTTCTAAAGAGTAGTACTGTCGCATGGGCATCGCCACGCGCTCGGTGCCGGTCTGACAAGGGAATATTTAAAGCAGTGCAGAGTTTCCCCAAGCTATACGAGCGATACCCAGGAATCAACTTTCTAGAAAGCCGTACCGTACATAGTTTTTTTCTAACAAAATCGAGCCCGATGTTCTTTAGCTCGTTCTTAATTACATTGTAATCAAAATTTACACTGTGCGCCACAAAGATGCAACCCTCGGTGATTTCCAAAATTTTTTCCGCTATCTGCTCAATTTTTGGCGCACCGCGAACGGTTTCATTGTCAATACCGGTAAGTCCGGTAATGAAGTACGGAATTTCACATTCGGGATCTACTAGGGACGTAAACTCATCGACCACCTCATGCCCATCGTATTTAAAAATGGAAATTTCGGTAATCCGGTTTCCCTTGATTCCATTTCCGGTGGTTTCTATATCAACAATGGTGTACAAAAGAAAATAATTCGCTTAGTTGTGAATAAAAGTAGTAATTATTTATTGCCTTTGGCCTTATACAAGGCCTTCATTAAATCAATTATCCTTATCGGCCAAGGTACCAACTGATTTCGTAGGAAGCTTTATGAAAACGGCCTTTTCATCGATCGTCACTTCTCACCGTAACTTTATTCAGAAGAATGGTAACTACCTCCCCTACGGGCGTTTTAAATGCTACGTTGGGTAGATCGGTCATGGTCGAGGCAATGCGCACCGAACCGGGCGGCACAAACTTTGAAGCTTGTGCGCTGATGTAATATGACTGATTCCGAAACACCTCATCCACCACCTTATGCCCGTTTTATTTAAAATAGAAATTTCGGCAATCCAGTTTCCCACATTCCCGTTTTCGCCGAACTCTATTGCGAACACCTTTTCTTCTCACGAATTATCCTCCACAGCGGCCTCCAGTGCATTATTCGCGACAGAAGTGATTCCGTTCTCCATTGCCGCAACACTCGAATACTGTTCGCTCGTGCCTATTACCTGGTTGTTTCCGGCACGTAAATTAAAATAAGGACTACCATCTGAGGCTGTTTTTCGATCGTACTTGGTATCGTCTACAGAATTGGTCCTCACCGAAGTGATGCCATTCTCACAAGCCGATTTGGTGGTATACGCCTCACTTCTTAAAATAATTTCACCATTACCTGCTTTCAGGTTAAATCTAAATTGATTTGCTGCATCTTTTTTAATCTCGAACTTTCCCATTTGTGTATTTTTAAGGTTAATATATAGTAATCCAATCAAAACTTTTGAAAGGGTTTTATCTCATAATTCGGCCTCCCTTTTGAAACTCTCGTTGAATACCGTTGGTGATATAGGAGGTGGTAATTGTTTTCTTTTTATCTGCCAAAGCGCATAGGCAAGCATATTGTACTACATTCATAATTTCCGCTCCTGATATCTCATATTTCCGTGCAATGCTTCCCAAATCCAAATCGGGACTCAATGATACTTTAGAAGGAAACGCTTTTTCCCACAAGGTTAAACGCTCTGCCGCCTTAGGCATTGGAAAGTGTACAATAGATTGAAAACGTCTTATAAAGGCTTCATCGATATTACTTTTAAAGTTGGAAGCAAGAATGACCAAGCCATTATAGCCTTCGATTCGTTGTAGCAAATACGAAACTTCTTGATTGGCATATTTGTCATGTGCATCGCGCACACTGGTACGCTTTCCAAACAAGGCGTCACATTCATCACAAAAAAGAATATTATCTGTTTTCTCTGCCTTGGCCAATAAATTGGACAAGTTTTTTTCAGTTTCCCCAATAAATTTAGAAACCACCATCGAAAGGTCAATTCTGTAGACTTCCTTTCCTGTATATTTCCCCAACAAATTGGCCGTGAGGGTTTTTCCTGTACCGGGAGGACCATAAAACAGTGCTCGGTATCCTGGTTTTATTTTTTTCCCCATACCCCAGGCATCCAATAAGGTGTCGCCATATGTTATCCAAGTCTGTAATTCTAATATTTGACTTTGTGTTTCCTCATTCAACACTAAATCATCCCATTCCATTTCTGTCGTAATTAATTCAGCAGGGAATTTCATACTAAATCTTGGTGTGTGCATCTTACCTAGGATAAAGAGTTCTATATAATCTGACGATAGCACAAGCTTGCCGCTCATTACCGGTTCTCCTTCCGAGGCTTCTTCTAACCAAAGAATATGCTTTTTTGCAAAAAAGTGATCAGCGCTGAGCAATTCATATATGGGTAGCCTACTCATAAAATTGCCGCCATCCAATAAAAATAGTGCGGTTTGACCTGTTGGCAAAAAACCCCTGAAATTTTTTCCTCTTATCCCTCCCAGTTGAGGAAAATCTCCTGTAGATGCCAATTTACCTTGAATAATCTGATCTAAAAGATTACTGGCTATATGCGGGCACAGGGCCAACAATAACAAAATCTTTTCTTGCAGATTTAGCTTTGCCTTTTTTATTTCGTCCGGGAGGTGAATTCCCCATTTGTTGAGGGCCGGCATTTTAGGCTCTTTCAGTTCACTTTTGGAATCAAAATAAGTGTCCAATCTGAACTGAATAAAAGCCTCTAGATATTTGAATTCTGGTAAATCCGTCATTGTAATACAATTATTTGATTTAGCTAACTGGGAGCCATCCTCCACTTGCCCAATTTAAAAATGGGGGCAACGACTTTCTGTCTTCGATAAATTTAGCTTGTTGTTCGGCGTTCCAAAAGCGCCAAGGAATATGGAAACGTATCATAGGATGATAATCATAAGCACCCGAACGTGATCCGGTTAACAACCATGAGGCCAACTGCGCACTCAGAGCACTCGGTATGTATCCATAGGGAACACCGTTTTGATGCTGCCATACATGTGCCGCTTCATGAATTAAGGTACTATCCGAAATGGCACCCGGACTCGCGATTAGATTGCCTATGGTTCTGGCAACGCCATCAGGGGAGCACACACTATTTTGGCAAATTCGTACCGACATATAGTTTAGATGCGGGCCGTAGACGGGCATTAAAACGCCTATTTCCCGTGCCGTTAATGGTCTTCCCAAAGCACTGCCAACAAGGGTAGTCGTATCTGGAATTAAATTGCGAAGGGGACCTATTATTGGACTGGTTTGGGGGTCTCTCTGAATCTTTGGTTGAATTTTGCCATTTTGTTGCACTACATGTGTTAATTCATGAGCCAACAGCCGCTTGCCCTCTGTAGAATCTGGATTGTATTTACCAGAATTAAAATAGACATCTTTGCCATGTGTAAAAGCCTGGGCACCTAATTCTTTGTTCATTTTCACGGCATCTTGATCGGTATGAATGTTCACTCCGCCGAAATCGACCCCAAAGGAGGTTTCCATTTCGGTCTTCGTTTTTTTGGACATACTTTTTCCCCTTCCCGACTTATTTTCTAGCTGTTTTGTGACGCCACTGCTTGCCGTTTGAGGGCTCCCCTCCGAATTATTTTTTTTCTGTAGGGGTGCTATTTCCTCTTCCTCTTTTTCGCCTTCCATTTTATTGAGCATCCCCGCCTCCTCTTCTTCAAGTCCGTTCATTTTTTGGATTTCAGGCTTTTCTTGTATCAACTTATCTTCTTCCACACGCTGTTCTGCAGTTCCAAGCTTTTCATCCTCCTGGGGTGTCGCCAAGGATGCTCTCTGAATACTACTGATTTCCTTATTTTGAATATCGGGTTTTGAAGTATTGTTAACCACTGCATTCGCTACCTGATCCGCTTCCTTTTCGTATTTATCATCGGGTTCACCAACTGTAAGTTTTGCTTGTATGGCTCCTTTGGTACTATTGAAGAATGGCTTTTTGCCTTCCTTTACAAAGAAGGATGTTTCCTGTTTTTCAGATTCTTCGTTCGTATGGGGGTTTTTATTTCTTCTACTTGAGAAAACACTTTTCATCTTGTTAGCTTTAAGGGTTCATTCGTTCTAAAAACTCATCGGTCAGATCTGCATAGTCCACAGCGCCGTTTGAATGGGGATTATGATCAAAAATATGCGTGCCCCTTTCTTGGGCCGTGGCCAAGGCAATGTTGACCCTGATTTGGGTAGCAAACACTTTCTCGGGCAAAAATTCAACCGCTAGCTCTTTTTTTATCTGCCGGTTCATTTTTTTCCGTTCGTCATACTTGGTCAATACAAGTCCCAGTAATTTTACATTTTTGTTCAATTTTTGAATCAACTTAAAATGCTTTAAAAAACTGCGTGCTCCTTTCAATGGCAAAAACTCTGCCTGCAACGGGATCAATATATAATCACTCGCTACCAACGCATTGATCGTTAGCATTCCCATAGAGGGCGGACAATCGATAAACACAAAATCATACCCGGTCAAAGGGCCTATCAATTGCGATAGAATGTGTTCTCTACCATAAACACTGGCCAGTTCTAGTTCTGCGCTGGCCAAGTCGAGCGATGCTGGGATTACATCTAAACCAGATGCTTTTACCAATGCTTCCGATAGGTTGGTCTCCTCTCCCATAGCCTCTTTGCGCACTACTGAATAGATGTCATGTTTGAATTCTTCAATCCCCAGTGATTGTGTAAGGTTGGCCTGGGGGTCTATATCAATCAACAGCACCTTTTTTCCTTTATTTTTTAAGCCCGCGGCAAGGTTGATCGCGGTAGTAGTTTTGCCTACACCTCCCTTAAAATTTGCTATGGCTATTATTTTCATCATTGTATTTTTCACCCTAGTTCCCCATTAAAATACTGCACTGCTTTTTCCCAAACGGCACAACCGACTTTAGATCCTAATTTTCTTCCTTCCAGATCGCCATCTGTGAAGTGAATACCGCCGTACAACCTTGAAATACCTGCTTCATCGGCCGCATTTTTCAGCAATTCCCAATCTAAGGTTACATCCTCCGCGGGAGTACACCCTGGTTCTATTATTGAGCTTCCTTTAGGAATTATGACTGTTTCCCCATACTTGTCACTTTGACAAAAACTAGAAAGTACTTCTTCTGCCGCGGCACTAAAAGTGCTATGGCCAGAAACATATTCGGCAAAAGGAGGTGATGGGATATAAGGCAACCAGTTTTCACCTTCAATGGTTTGTGTTCCTTCGCAGGGTCCGCCCCAAGCTTCCACACTTTTTCCCCTATACATATTTTGTATTCCCGATACCGGCCTCACATAATCATAATACACCTTGCAATCCCAAGCTGCTATACCGGCATCCATTAGCGCGTTCGTGAGCAGGAAAAACATTTTTATGTCATAGGCATTCTTATGGCCATCTCTTTTTGAGAGATAGCGTGCCTGCCTACAGCACTGCTCAGGAGGAGTAGCGTGGCGTCCGCTATCATCTTTTACGGTATCTACAAATTTGTCTTCGTGCATACCTGCCCAAAACTCTGCTATGATTTTTTGCTCATCGGTAAGGTGGGTACTGTAATGTAAAACCTCATCGGCCTGCTTTTTAAACTCGCTTTTGTTACAGCCATTCGGCGGCGAGGGGCGGTATTGACCACTCCAGCTGAGGGCAAAGGGTTTTACCAAGCCCCAATGTGCAGTTAAAAATTCTTGGGCCTTGTGGTTTCGCAGTTGGGGTTGCCACCTATCTTCATACTTTAGGGGCTGGGGCACTGGTGGGTTTATGGGACAGTAACCGGTAAAGTCGCTATAAGACCCCTGATGTAGTGTGCCGCCTTGGTTGGCGGCATCGCCTATTCTAAATTCCAGCACCAGCATTCCGGAAAGGTTGCCGATACCCACAGCATTGACAGGATCGAGATTTTTATCGTCGGGATCATAGTTGCACTCACACATAAAATCTCGAAACATGCTTTTCTTTTCTGGCGGCAATGCACACCAAAAAAGTGCTTGGGCTACCGTAAAGGCCGCATGACAATAGGCTTCCTCCCTATTTTCGGTAGTACACTCGCTATCGGTTTGTTTTAGGGTGCTGCCCGTGGTTGTGCTTACCTCACAGCCTCCATCGTTATAATTAGTCCAAGCATCATACATGGCAGTATGTATCATTGCCAGTGCTCTTGCTGCCACTGTTGGTGAAAAATTTACATAATGTATTGCGTCGCAGAACAATCGGTTCCATTGATGAGCTTTACTGGGTGTGTATGTGTTATTTGTTCCCATTTTCTAATTTTTAATTTATTTTTATGCTTAGGACATTTGAATATGTCAATATGCATTCTTCGGTATCGGCCTGCAGATAATTTCTGTTATCAAAGCCTACTTGGACCTGATATGTACCGGAGTCATCAAGGCTATAAAATTTATCTGTTTGCACTTTTTTGGTCAAAATTTCCCCTGGTTTAAGTTGTTTCCAGTCTTTTTCAGCCCGGCGTCTGGGATTAACATGTTTACGTCTTAGATTGATATAGGCTTCTGGCCCCTTTACAATTAACAGAAAATCGCCCATTCCTTTCGGACATGTGGGATAGTTTACAACCTGTCTATGGTTGACACCTGTTGATTTCACATTGATATTTTCTATTTTAACCACTATAAAATGCCCTTCAATCGAGGAAAAATCACTCTTACTTTTTTCAATCGTTACCTTAATGTCCCCGCTAAGTGTTTGCTTATGAAAATCCATACTTGTTTTATTTAAAACCACTAAAATATAAGTTCAGTTTCTTTTGGTATAAAGACCGAGTTCATGATTGTCTCCCTCCCAATTTTAGAAATGGCGTTCCTCTTTAAGTTCAATACCTCTAGTCGTGACCAGACCGCTGCGTTCGCTATGGCGTAGGCACCAGAATCTCCTATTTGGTTGTATGACAGATCTAAATAAGTTAGTTTGTTACCTCTTAACTGTTTTAAAAATGGTATGAGCCATTTTGTATCGACCCGCTGTTTTATAATTGATAGTTTCGACAGGTTCCCTAAAAATTCCGATTCAATTAACGTATTGATTTCTTCTTCCTCCATTAGGGTATTTTTAATAAATAGTGTTTCAAGACCAATTAAAAACGGGGACGTGAATACCCTTTTTAGCGTTCCCGGATATAGTTCACAGGATTTTACAGTTAAAGCCTTGAGCTGCAAAACATAAGGTGATTGACCAATAAGATTGAGGTATTTTGAACCCCATTCCTCTGATTTGGTACTAACTACCAGGTGACGAATTAGACTTACCACTGGCGAAAGTTCATCGTATGTCTTGAAATGAAAATTTCTCTTTGCCATTTGTAAGCGGGTCTTATCATGCCATAGGGTCAATTGCCTCTCAGCATATGTAACCATTTCTTCTAGGGCAGCATTTTCTCGATGCTGATGAAGAAACTTAAACAGTTGATGCCAACTCCTGTCATCTTCACTTGATAAAATCCTATCAATCTCATTTTTTATATCCTTATTCATCCTGTTCATTTACATTGGAAAATAAATCATTTATTTTAACCAAATCATCAAAACTCAACCTCCCTAATGCCGGTCCGAAAATCCGCATGAATCTTCTTATTTCATATTGTTTAATAATTCCCATAAATCGATCGTAGTGTGCCTGTTCCTTTACTTTTTCATGCACATCGAGACTACCGTTTTCGCTTACAGCCAACAATCCGGCTTGATTAAGATCTTCGATAAGTAATTGGTAATTCTCAGGTAAAAGTTTTCTCCTCATTAAAAAAATCTCACGTTTGGCATTCTCAAGCCTTTCATTTGCCTTATGTTGATCGGTATGTTCTGCATGAATAAAAATTTCGAATTCCTCATTCTCGTCATAACCGAATACATTGTCAGCCATCTCCTGATGCACATTTTCTCTAAAACTATCCATTACGGGTATACCAAGTTCCTCACTCTTGAAGCTACCTCGATCAACGGTTACATCTCTTTCATTCACCCCATAATCTGCCAGAACGGGCGCTTCAAGGTCGGCATCCACATCAAAATTTCTACTGTAAAACTCGATATATTGTTTAGGAGGGCCCTTGTAGCCTTTTGCTAAACTTCCCAGATAATTTAGCTCTCCTATAGAATTGGCATCACCTCCTGGAATGTTTCGAATGACCCAATTTTTAATTCGTTGCTTTGCTGGTGGCCAACTAGCCAATAAAATTCTATTTACCGCCAATGCCGCACCTAGCCACTTTTCCCGCCAAATTAGAAAACCACCAACATTCACCCGTTGATTGATTTCATCAATAGATAAAAGCGTTCCCCGATTTGCCAGTTCTACCTGATACCACCTTGCGGCCCTTTCATTTCTTTTATCGACCTCTTGCTTCTTACCTATCATATATTCTTGAAACTCGTTTACCAATGCTTGTTCATCTTGGTTGTTCAGGTTCCTGAATTTTTCTTTATATTTCTTCGTTTCGGATTTAATCTCACTCATTATCTCAGTAAGGTAAGGCCCCCCATCAATAAACTCACTTTCAAAAAAACCGTACAACTCTGGCTCATTTTGATTGATGTACAACCTCCATCGATCTAAGAGGTTATAGGAAATCCTGAATTGAAGTAAGGCCGGGGCATCATCAATTCGCCGGCTCCCCAAATATATTCCTCCGGGCTCACCCGTTAAATTAGGATCAATATTAATATTACGAAACCTTCCCATGGAGTTGATGATTTCCAATTCCTCTTCGGTAAACGGAATTTCGCACTCCCTCCTGTCTACTTCTCCCCTTAAGCACCTTTGACGTAAATCATCATCGCCCGTATCAATAACTGGCTCTGGTGGAAGCTCTTCAGGGTCCGCAATGACATCAGCAATATCATCTTCGGCCCCCTCTTCCCCACCTACTGTAATTGCTTGTAATACCATTTCCCTGGCCAAGTAGTATCTCGGGCCATACTCATCTTTGAGTATATCTGTCAAACGCCCATAGTAATCTTGCAGGGAACCCCATGTTGCTTTCATGATATCCGGGTAATTGAAAATTCCCGTATTACGCGCATTTTCAATTTCCCATAAGTACGCTTGAACTTCATCTTCATTGTTCTGTATATCTCCTAAAAAGCGATCTACATCCCCGGGCGCGACCAATCGCTGTTGTTGTTGCGCGTGTTTATATTCATGCAGTACGGTTGTTAACAACAACGAAACATTCTCATAGGCGATTGGATAAATAGTAATTTCGGTGGGGCCTTTTGGAACCAAATTTTCGTCCTCGTCCCTTTCATAAGTAGTGTTAGCCTCCCCAAACAGCCCTTCATCGCTATTGCTATATATAAAAATTGCCATGCTCACATCGACCATACCAAGAAGAATAAGTTGTTCTACCAGGTACTGAAGCGCCAATTCAAACTCCCCTATGGCAATGTAATATTTAATGGTAAATACGGCATCTACACTAAGCATGGGCACTTCTGTAGACATTTCATTATTTAAAATGGCCAATGCAGTAGGCCAGTATTCTTCGCCTACCGCAAATTGAAGACTTGCCATGGTAATGGGATCTGCCAAAGCAGCTTCCCTTTCTGCTATGGTAGCATTGGTAAGGGCCAAAATAATCTCTCGTGGATCTATGGAGCTATCTGGACTCATGGAAACCCCTGCCAGTACGTTGGCCAATGGGTAACTGTGTTCGCTATCCGTCTCCTCAGGAGCACCATCATGTCCGGTGGTTGCCGCACTGGCTAATTCCCCAGCGGTAAAACCGTTGGTGGTAAGATCTGTAGTAAATACGCTCCATTCTCCATTTTCGTACTTTATATGTATTAGGTCATTGATTGTATGTTCCTTGTCCCAGTTCCATTCCGCAATATTCCATGAATCGTCCCATATTTGATATCCAAACAATTCCGCAGCCGCAACAAAGTCTAAACTACCGGCCAACCGGCTTTTTGCCTCCAAATCCTCACTTGCTTCAAAAGAGAATTCTCCGTTTTCATAGGTCAGGGCCACATTGGTAATCAAATCTAAATTGGCAGTACCTTCAGCAAGAAGTTTGAGTGTTCCTATCAAGGCAAAAGTGTCTAACAGTCCCAGCCATGCTATTGACCCTTTAAGGCCGCCCGAAGCCAAAAAGTGTAACCCTATATCACTTGGTAAGTGAAATTTTCCCGATCCACTATAGCTCCCGGTAATTTCATTATAGGTGAGCCGAATATCCGTAAGCATACACGGTCCATAAGAAAAGCTACCTTTAAGAGACGCGTCTAGTTGTGCCGATAAGTCTGCTGTCAACAAAAATATCGGAGGAGGGGCCGGAATTGGTTCACTCCAAAGTGGAATTTCTTCAGAAAAGCCGAATAAATCCTCCTCGGACTCTCTTTTTTCACAAATCTCAATATCATCGAAACTGATAACACCGGATGGGGTCGATTGGTTAGCATCGGGGTCAGAAACGGGACCATCCGGATCCGATGTTGCTAAATCTTCATCAATTTCGTTTATGGGATCTTGTTTTTGAATTTGTGGAACTTGTTCGAAGGATTTCTGCTTGTTGATCGATTGTGAAGACGCACCTTGCTGTATTGTATGTGTCAGCTCGTGTGCCAATAAATGCTTTCCGCTGGTACTTGCCGTGTCATATTTTCCTTCATTAAAGTAGATATCGTTGCCATGGGTAAAGGCCTGGGCATTTAGGTCTTTGTTCATTTCAACGGCAGTACTATCCGTATGAATATTGACCCCACTAAAATCTACTCCAAAACCAGTCTCCATTTCATCTTTTAGTTCGGGAGCTAGGGGGCTCCCACCACCGCGTTTTTCTTTCAGTTGAGTCTCAATCCCTGACATACTAGTGGTATCTGGGGAATCGAATTTGGCATGAATGGTTTCCTCTTCTTCACACTTTGCACATTTTGACTGGATCGAATTAGCAGTAGAACTCGATTGAACCTCACTTTCAGGAAATTCTTCAGCACTCTCAAAAACTGGTTTTAGCTGAAGCGGTGCGGGTGCTTCTACTTCATTGGGCCCTACCGATTTCCTTCTTTGTATCTTCTCTTCCTGCTGGCAATGTGAGCATTTGCGCTGCGCCGTATTAGCGGTTGGAGCTTTTGAAAAACTCTCAAAAGAATTTTCCCCGAGTCCCTTCACTATTTTATCTGCCATGTTATCGGCCTCCACTTCATATTTATCATTAGGTTCACCTACGGTTAGTTTTGGTTGTATGGTGGTAGGATTAAAAAAAGGATCGGAAATAGGTTTTGGTTTAGAAAAAAAATCACCTTGCCCTTCTTGAGTAAAGAAAGGTTCCTCCTTTTTATGGATTTGAGCCGTTGTTCCGGTGTTGTTATTTTTTTCTATCGTCTTCAATTAGATCCATTTTTTATGATATTCAATCTTGGGCCGGGAGTACTATTTTTGTTTGCATTTTGTTGTACAGTTGCAGTGCCTTTTATTACATCCTTTAGGAACTTTTGAATTGGCATTCTTTTGAGCAGCCTTACATGCCGCATCGTAGCTTTTGTATTTGTACGGAGCATTTCCTACCACCCGATCCGGGCATGTTGCTCCTGACCCTGGAATTTGGTATACGTTACAACGAACATCTGTACACCCCCATCTTTTGGCCATGGGGCCGATAAAATCATCTCCAGTGCCATATAATCTTGGATTTAGGACCGCAAATCGCTCAATTCGAATCTCATTCCCTGCATTATCTATTGTCGTACATGGACACATGCCTATTGCTCCCAAGGGCTGCCCTCTTTTACCACTATTATCCCATACATTAAAATGTCGGCCAATTCTCTTGCATGGACCAGAAGTTGCTCTTTTATTATTTCGATATAGTCTAGTACTACCGGGCAGCCCTACCCGACTTCTAAGTTCGTTTTCGGCGGCCCTATAACTATTAAAGCGGTAGCTTGATGGCAAATCGTCACAGTCTTTTAACGCCATGGGGCCGATTTCAAAGTCTTCCCCTAGATCATCCCCAATCTCATTTATGTCTTCAACAATTTCTTTTAAAATATCGCATACCTCCTCGGGTAAATAACCTTCCTCACATAGGTCTTCCACTATTTCCTGTAATGATTTACAATTTAAGCCCGTGCTGAGCGGTTCAATGGCAGTTTCAATATTTCCGATAGGCATTGGCCCAGCTGTAATAGGACCAACAGATGGTGGTGCGCCTCCTCCTAAATGAACCGGGATATTTACATTATAGGCAGCCCCTGTTTCCCAATGGCCAAGCGGATAAGCATACTCACATACCAATAGCTCGTAGACTTTTGCAAAAGCATAGAGATCTAAATCTCCTTGCAACAATATTCCAAGCATGATGTCATTGTTAAAGCCATAGCTCCAACCTCCAGAAGAATAAGCAACAGAAATCATACTACTAAGGGCCCCAATACCCCATCCGGTTCCTGTTCCTCTAATGCCTCCCCCCAAACTGGCAAGGATCGGAATCGGCGGAGTTGTGGGTATAGCGGTCAACCCCCTACCTACCAAACCTCCAAATATGGATAACCTTGCCCCTAGGGCAGCGGCCATATACAACTGTGCCTGCCCTGCAAAGGTTCCCGAAAAAGGGTTAAATGTTAGCCTTATTTTACGCAGCTCTCCTGGTCCCAATGCCGCTAGGATAGAAGGTTTCAGATTAACCTCTAGAGATGCAAGAAAAGCAAAGGCCCCTGCGCCGCCTGCGTAAATTGGATACTCAAATATCGGAATTGCAGGTAACTCATCATCCCCCAATTCTTTTTGAAAGCTATCAAATAGGGTAACATCGGGAATGTCAATGACTATATTTGTCCCTATGATTCTAATCGTTCCTCCAAAGGCCGCAATAATGGAGCGAGCCATAGACAGGGCCGCTTGCCCCGCTGTAGTCGAGATCCAACTAAGCGCATCAGAAGCTCCTTCTGTCACAGCGTCCTTCACATCGTTTGCCGTATTGACCACCGTATTTCCAACATCGACCGCAGTATCTACCACAGCGTTACCAACATCAGAGGCTGTTTCGACAATAGTATCACCTGCATCTCCAATTGCCTGATCGGCAGCTTCTACGGCATTGGAAGCATCATTTACAAACTCATCAAAAGAGTATCGCTGCACCGTTTTGTTTTCCACTCCCCCCTGCTGTACCGTATGCGTAAGTTCGTGGGCCAGCAAATGTTTTCCTTCTGTACTTTCTGGATTATATTTCCCTTCGTTAAAATAAATATCATTGCCATGGGTAAAGGCCTGCGCATTCAGGTCTTTGTTCATTTGAACAGCGGTACTATCCGTATGAATACTGACCCCACTAAAATCTACTCCAAAACCAACTTCCATTTCACGTTGGGTATCACTGTCCAAAGCTGAACCAGCACCCGCCGTTGCACTTAATTGGTTTTCTAAACCCGAGGTTGGATCTGAGTTCGAACCACCTTCTTCTTTTGCTTGAATAAGGGTCTGCGAACCAGTAAAGGCCGTCATAAAACCGCCGGTAAAGGCACCGCGTGGTCGTGTCTTTTCAATGACCTCACTAAAGGTTCCACTATTCCCATCAAAGGAAACGATCGTGTCGCCGCTAACTTCTTTGATGATGCAATGGTGTTGCTTTTCATGAAAGTACCCAATATCGCCTGGTTGCGGGTTGTCCGTTGCTTGCAAGGTATCTCCCACTCCTCTTGCTATTTGCCAATAGCCTAAATCTATCCCTGCCTTTTTTATTGCATAGACCGAAAAGATACCACACCAATGGGGAAACTCTTCCCCGTATTTTACATTTTCAATGACCTCATCGGACCAAGCGTCATTTGCTGCCAAATGAAAAATTTCCAATAAGTGATCCGCTCCCACCCTTCGGCCAGACCCATCATCTTTTTTGGCTTCTATCTTCCCAACCATTTTTTGGGCTTCCTCTACGATCCGTTCTCTTGACTCCGTTGAAGCTGTACTGCCCTTTAATTGCACATTAGGCATTCTTTTAAATAGAATTGGATATTGTGTTTTTTCCATTTCCAAAGACCGCAATTGCACATTTGGATCCTCATCATCCTCCGGGGATCCTGTCGCCCCTATGGCATCTTTTCGCTGTAATTCCTGTACCTCGTCACCCTCTAGCATTTCCTCTTCTCCACAATCCTCACATTTGGCCTGCACTATGGGTTGCAAAGTTGGAGTCGCAGCTGATTCTGTGTCTGCATTGGTACTTTCTATTGAAGTATCAGGGCTTGCCGTTTTTTCTTGGATCGTATCCTCCGTATTGCTCTCAAAAATGGACTTTTCTTGAATTTCCGGGGTATCTTCAAGGTCTTTTAGGCTGTCCTCTTCCTTTTTCTGTAGCTCTTCTTCTTCACAGCTAGTACATTTTGATTGAATTTCAGGCGCCGTATCGGTTGTTATGGTTGATTCATTGTCTGGTTCACTCATTTTCTGAACCACTTTATCTGCCATTGCATCTGCTTCTACCTCATATTTATCATCCGGTGCCCCTATTGTTAATTTGGGTTGAACCGTTGTTGGGCTAAAAAAACTAGTTGGGGATTCATTTGATTTTGAAAAAAAAGAATCCTGCCCCTCTTTGGAAAAGAACGGTTGCCGCTTTGCTTGCAAATGCCTGCTTGCGGAAGCGCTAGTCTTTACATCTAGTACCTGCACTTATAGTATTTGTGTTTTTAGTTCCATTCTACATATAGTATTTCTTTCATCCAAGGAAGTTTTACAAGACTTAGATTCCAAGGAAGTCTATCTAAAAGTATATCCAATGCTTTGCGTTCCACATATAGCTTTGGGCCAACTTGTTCCTTGAGTAGTTTTCCCTCCCGTTGTAAAAAGCCCTCTTGAAGCCCCGCTGGTGAAGTACTTCCTAAAGCACCCCAATGATCAAGGACTGCTTCAAGCATAGCCATACCCTCTTTTTTTTCTTTAGCTGATAATTTTAGCGTATGATCCAAAGGCATATTAAAGGGCATGTGGCACAAAAATTTGGGTAAAACCAAATCATGGTCTTCGACACCTTCTTTCTCTCCAGATAAAAAATGGAGCAAGAGCACCGCCTTGCTTTGGCAATAAAAGTCTTTGAATGTATCACCAACCATCAACTTCATTTTTTCGAAAAATCGGAATAAAAAAGGATGCAGTAAAACTAATCCCGCGTTCTTCACAAACTGTATATCCGACAGGGTCTCTTCATCGGATAATACAATTTCCTTTTGCAATGCAGACCGATTATCAGGGTATTCCTCACTTGTTTTTACTTCGTCCAATAGAATTGATTTGCTCTTGTTTTTTATGTCAAATTGTACAATCTGTTTTATTAAGGGATATGTTGTTCTTGCACTTTTTGCAACCTCTTTAAATTTAGATTCAAAAACAGCCAGTTCGCTGTGATGTAAAAGCATTGCCATGATACTATTACCATCTAGTTTCCGACGCTTTAGAATAACTTGTTCAAAAACGGACTCCCATAACACAACTTCCAAGCTACGATATGCAATCGTTCCTAGATTAATCGTTTTTCCATGTAAAAGGGCTTTCAACTCCTTAAAGACACCAAGCAACATTTTCTGCGAGTGTCCGGTGTACAATTCAGTTATTGATTTTAGGTCTTCTAAGGAATGCTGTAATACCAAACGTTTCGAGGCCAATGGAAAACGTTGGAGCAGATGCTGTAGTCGTGAAACTGCCCTATCTTCTATCGCCAAAGTCTCAAAAACCAATTCTAACCAATTCTCCTTGGGCCTGCCCACGTAAGATGGTAGTACTCCCTTTTGTAACCAATACAACCAACTATTAAAATAATGGTTACGTAAGGGCCGAGATATATCGGTTTTTAATTCACTACTATGGTCTTGTCTTCTTGCATTTATCGTATGTATTGCCTCTTTACATTTTTTGGTCAACAACTGCATAATTTGGTCTACGATTTGGGTTGTGTTTTTAGGTGTTAATTCAATAATTCCTAAATCAATTTCTATACTATCTATCCTTACCAATTCCTCTTCACCGACAATTCTATCGAACAAATGGTTCATCCGAGGGACCAATGACTTCCAAACCAATTCGCTTAACTGCTGTTGCACAGTATAGGCATCATTTGAGGAAGGCATCTTCAATTCCATATATTGTTTGCCAATGACATGGGTCTGTTCCATAGGCCTATTTTAAGATATCGGTTAATTGCGCTAGTGTCTTTGAATTAGACAGCGGCTTTATTTCGGTCGCATTCCATTTCTCAGCCATATCTTTAAGTGAAAGGCCTTTTTTTTCTAGCAGTTTTAAAGCCTTTTGAACCAAGTTCAAATCTTCCTTGGACGGGCTATAGTCTTTCTCTAAAATCAGTTTATCGAAAAGGTGCAAGGTGGCATTCTCGATAAGTTCCAAATAGGCTTTTGTATTGTTATCTTTCTGAAGGCTATATCTATTAAAGTAATTTACAAGCTGCGAATAGCCAATGATGGTCGCGGTATTTTCAATAAAAAAATGAACCCGTTCATAGCTTTTGGTCTCACGGATTTCCGGGGAATCGATCATCGTAATGTTTTTAAGATACTTTGGTTTTCTTTTGCGAACCAAGGCAAGTAATTTTTTCTCTTTCGCAACCTTTGTATCGATTTTTTTATTTTTCCCTTTTGAAGTTTTTACCGCTGTCGATGCACGAACATCTGCCTTACTTATTGCTGCCTCCGCCATTGAATTAGCAATTAAAAAATTATCCGGGAGGGTATCACCCTCAGGAAGTGCCGGAGGGCAATACCCCCAAAAAATAGAATTAACCGTTTCTGATGGCAAACAACAAGGGTTGGACTCTTTGCTATCTTCTGGTCTGCAATTGCAGTTACCGGTTGCGCCAGGAATTGTAGGGCAAGGCGGTTCAGAGGTCAACCGTTTTATGCAATCTACGAGGAGACAAGTAGGATCTATTCCGTTAGGGGCACAAGACCTTTTATCCGGATCCTGGTTTTGTTGCCATTCTAACCAAATGCGATATGCATCTTCAAATTTGCACAAATCTCGTGGGCTCAACCATAAAATATGTAGTCCGACCAAAGCGGGAACCTCCTTATATAGCAACTGTTCAAATGCTTTTCTACTTTCTTCAGTTCTAAAACGTTTGTCCCAGGCCGGAAGCACTAGGGTAGCCCAAAACGAATAAGGGTCACTACCTGGCAAGTAGTATAGTAAATTAGGGTTAGGAATTATCGTAGGATCTGCACATGGGTCATCTTTATCCAAATCTGGTTGCCATTCAATATCGCAACAATAGTCTGGACAAATAGGCAGCAAACAACAAATTGTCTCCTGATTCCCGACAACATCTACCACCACCACATCATCACAGTTTTTTTGACTTTTAGGACGTAAAAGAATATGTTCTAACAGGTGCATCCCGGTATTATCAACACATGCCTTCGTGCGTGCAATAGCATCTAACACCTCTTGTTTGCAATTGTACCTTTGTGGATGACACCCAAGTATTTCTTGTTCATTGACCAACCTAAAAGAGAAAGGACCATAAGGTGTTTTTTCGATACAATCAATCTTGATTAAATCTTTTTCTGTCTGAGCACAAAATGCTTCAAAAGCGCATAATGCATCTGCGCAACAGGTATAACAATTGCTACTTACAAAAGGATAAGCTTCACCGCATGTAATGGTATTTTTTTCTAAGTCATCACTACAACCACAAGGCTGCAAACCTTCCGGGGTAAGCTCTTTGTCGTTTAACGGTAGATACAAGCGATAGCAATACCCGTCTTCTGTTTTATAAATAGGGAAATAATCTGCAAAACGCCAAAGTGCTTCCAAATCAAAATCTTTTGCTTCTAAAATGGTAGCAAGGCGACTATTAGAACTATATTTTTTTGGCAAACACTGAACAAAATTTCGTATTAGCCTCAGGTTTCTTTGCCGTTTTTCTTCTGCTGTTTCAGTATTCCCATCATTCGTTTCCAACGTACATTTGGGTTTACAGTTGCGAATTGCTTGAACAAAATCGCAAAGATCTTCTATAAAGTTTTCCGAGGAGTGAATGGCAGGAGCTATATACATCATTGCAGAGTCTTTCAGCATTGGTTTTCCCTTGCTTAGTTTCACTGTATTCAAGTATTTGCCCCAATCTATTTTTTTAAGTACCGTTTTCCAAAATTGAGCTTTCTCATCGCGTTCTTTTTCAGTATGGTAGTAACAATCATGATCTGCAATGAAGTAAGAAGGGGAGGCCACCTTAAACTTCCAATACTGTTGCTCACAAATTGGAATATAGTTCTTATCATCTTCTGCAGCATATATAAATTCTCGTATCCCACCGGGTATGCATCCACCACATTCATCTCTATCATCCGGAAAAATATCGTCCCAAGCCTCTTCCTCGGATATGTAGTCACAGGAGCTTTCCACTAAAACTTCTAATAGGCCAACAGCAAATAGGCCTTGCTTGCACAGTACGCGACAATTATTTGGTGTACCCGCCAGGGTATAAAAATGCTGGTATGCTTTAATAGCATCGGTCACCAAATCAAAACAAGCTTCACTTTCCCAAAGCAATGTCCCCTTATAGGGCAAGGAAGTTTTTATTTCACAACCAGTGTCTATAATCGTATTGTTTGGTATAGTAACCCGATAGATGAATTTGCCAGTAGTAGAATTCTTGCCTTTGGTCTCTATTTGATAGATAGGAAAAAGATTGGCCAATTCGGTATAATACGATTGTGTACTGCGCACTGATTCTTTTTTATTTGCCGCTGGGACCACGGCCATAAATGATATATCATCACAGGTATTGGATGTAGGTTCTTTATAGGTTTCTTCTAAACTTATTTTTCGGCCTGCCCCATAATTACCTTCATCCCTAGCCAAACTAATTACCTGAAGCCATTGCTCTTCCCAAGCATTCGCGGCGGCTTCTTTGGTGTCATAACCCCAATAGCTAATAAGTACAAAACTCCGTTTGGATTCATCTTCAAAACAAACTTGGTAATGAAATTTTCCTGGGTTTTTGTCTGGGCAAACTACCTTTGCTTTAGGCGGGCAATCATCTAACGCAATTGGTGGTATGAGCTCACAGATCTTTGCCTTTAACTCTTGTGCCATTGCTCTTTCAGAGCAGCCATAAGGGCTTAGCGCTATCGGTGTATTTTTCTTATAAAAGCGCCATTCATACCTACCATCTTCATGTTCTGCTATTGCTTCTGAAATAAATTCCTCACTGGGTGACCCCTCATTTGTGTATATGGATTTTAAATGGGTAATGACTGCTTTAGCATTGTCGATAGATGCTTTATATGAACCTTCCTTATACTGTACTGCTACTGCAGTTTTCTTATCAGACCCAAACACTTCAAAAGCATGTTGCGAGGCCGCTTCAGAAGTTTTTAATGTATAAGAAGATATGTTTTCGGTAAAGTTAGAATAGGCATTTTCTGCCTCTTTCTTCTCTTTAAAATTCACTTTACTTCTAAAAATAGGGCTAAACTCACCTTCAGAATCGGTATTGCCATAAACAAAATTATAACTGGCTGGTTCTGGTTTTATGTGTAGTTCAAAACAGTGCTTTTCTAGCGATGCAAAGCGATGCTCACGTGCCGCCTTAACAATGTGTTTTTTTAAATCGTTAGTGGCTTTTCCCTTTGACGAAAACACCTTCTCTGTCTTAAGAATTGTTTTTTCATCTTCTATCAAAGACCACATATAGCGAGGTGGTTCCTCTTCTACCGCAACAGGAACTGTTCCTTTTTTTAAAGATAGTATTACTGTATTAAGTAATTTATTCCTATCGGCAGCGGTCTCTCGCATTTCTGGTGGTACCGCTAAAAAATCGCCAGAGGCATCCTTAAGTATGAAATTGTATTCGGGATTCCCCTGATCCCCGGACAGCAAGTAATTCTTTTTTTGCTGTCCCATTATATATGCCTCTCGCATATGTTCCAAGGCTTCACGTTCGGAGTTATAGTTATTATAGCTCACCAACATGGGCAGGCCATTTTTTTTGGGAATACGAAACCCGTACTTTTCTGTTACCTTCTCGTACCTTGGTTTTGTATTTCTATTGTCAAAAACACGACAACAATCGGCTATAAGACTGTCTTGATCATATTGATCTTTTGTGATACTATCAGAAACCGCAATGCATTTCCCTTTTGCATTTAACAATCTAAGGCGAAGGGTATTATCCTTGTTTTGCAGTTCGTAGTTACCAATATCACTTGCCAGCATTTTAGCGCGTCTCCAAGCTCCTATGGCTCTATTTTTATCTGCATGGAAGTGTACTCCTCGTATTATAACATTCCCTTTTATGGTAAGATTCCATTGCAATGCAGTAGTATGTTCGGTAAGATAGTTTTGGCACTCTGGCTGTACAATAAGATATTTCCATGCTTCCTCTTCTGTACTAAAGGTCGCATCAATTTGTCCTTTTTTCGCAAGTACCTTCGCTGGGGTACGCCATTTCCAACTGCGTAAAGTGTCTATTTTATGAACTACTGCATTTGTATCTATATAACGGTTTTCATCGTAGGCGATTAAATGATATGAAACCTTGCTAGCATCACTAGTTTTATGTGTGTTCACATGGGTGATAAATGCGTCTTTTTTATCTAAAGCGGCATTCTTAGACCGCCATGTTGTATTCGTATTTTCTATAACCGCATTCCCTTTTTCATCTATTAATTGTTGACGATGCTTAGAACGTGCCACTACTATATTTTCTGTTGCGGGAACCGTTGAAAACAATCGATGCGTCGTTGTTCTATTGAATGCATTTAAAGTTTTTTCCAATTGATCATAAGATTCCGGTTTACGTAAATCCGATAGTATTTTACGCGCAGCGGTATGCAATTCTTTTTTGTTTTCATAACTCCGGTTACTTCTAAAAAACACATTCCCTTTTGAATCTTTTAGTTGTAATCTAAAGCAAGGAAGCACCTCATAATTACAAAGATTGCGTCTGTCGTAATTTGAAATTCCGGCCAAGAGCGATATCCTTTTTTCAAAACCTGATACATTATCGGTATTCCAAGAAGGTTTTAGATAATCAAATGCCCTTGCCCTATTTCTGCTAATCTCGGCAAACTGATTTAGGTAAGAAGATTGGTCTTCTATCGTTTGTTGATTTAAGCTACTATTGCCTACTTTATTTTGGTATTGAAGTAGTGTATAGGTTGTAAACTCTTCTCCAAAACGGGCTAATAGGTGATCCAAAAACTGTTTTCTTCTGGACAAATACTGATTCTTATTTTCTGAAAATTCTTGAATGCGGGTAATGTAAGATAGTGGACTGTAGTTCAGATTAAAATAATGGGGATCTAAACCGTTTGAAGTAGTCATATCGGACACAGCTCGATAACTTTCTGGTATACCGCAAAGAAATGCAATGGTCTGCGCCTCTGTTAGTGCCTCATTGTGCGTTTCATATCGCTTTTCCCCAACCAAAACTACATCACTAGGGGTCTCCGGGCAAAGCGTGAAAAAATGCCCCGCGCTGTCTGTTAAAACTTCTATTCGATATTGTTCATTGAAGAATGAATCAACTAATTGATTGATGTAAATAGATCGTATTGCGGCAGAAGAAAAAGTAAGCACCTTCAGTAAAGCCGAAGTGTTATCACAGTAATCTGCTATGGTCAATTTTAATTTGGGATTGTTATCGAGTTCTTTTACAACAATATTCCAAGCTTCATCTCGAAGTACCGGCATCGCTAATCTGGTACCTTTGGTAAAGCTATCATCTTCATAAAATTGTAACAGGTCGTTTAAGCCTGGTACTTCATTTGGAAGTTGTGTAAAGTACGTGCGTTTTTCGTCATTTGACTTTTCTTTCTCCAGCGTTAAGGCATATAAAGATCGTATATGTGCCAGTTGGGCCGTGTAGTTCGCAAGCATCTGATCATAGAACATCAGATACCCTTTAAGTTGTAGGGCCTGCGTTTTTCTTTCTAAGGAAGCATTTTCGGGCAAACCATCATCCCCAATTCCATAGACCACAGGAAAATCATTCTGAATAGAATAATAGTCATCCAAATCTGTAATAAACGCTCCTGAAGGTATCTGCGTATTTAACTTATTTGAAGGTAAATGGAATTTTCTCGAAAAAGAAAACCCCTGATGAACCTTTTCTTTATCAAGTGGTATAAAACCTTGTACGCTATAGAGATCTAAACAGGTTTCAGAAAGTGAAAATACGGGTACGTGTTCTTCTGTAATCTGTATCCCCGTGACCCAACTGCTCGGTTCACCTTTACTGGCACAGCTATTTGATGCCGGTAGCACAACACCTCCTTTAAAATGTACTTTCTTCACCCTAACTACCCCAGGTATTGCTAAAATAACGGTATACAGGTCTGAAAGGTACATCTCGTCTCTGCGCTTTAATGCCTCCAATTCTTCCGTATCAACAAATCCATAGCTGTCTGCCATATACGGGCGCCCGGCAAAAATTTGATCTATCGTTTTTCCTTTCCCCAGCAGTTCTTGCAGGGTATAGTACTTAATTGGCGGTTCAACATAATCTTTGAGCGCCAAAACGAGTTGCGCATATACTTTCTGAGGATTAAAATCGCTTGCAATTTCTACTTCGGCGCATATTCCTATATCGATTGGGCGTAATACGCAGATTTCATCTTTAAAATCTTCACATAAATTACGATGTGCAGCAAGGAGTTTGCGTACCTTATCTTTTAATACCAGCTGCTGCCGGCTATTTTCAATAATTTCTGTATCTTTTTCTATAAGAACTTTATAAATTCCATTTAGTCTTACCTCATCAAATGGCCCTTCAAGAACTTTGTTGCACTTACGAATAACCGTTTTGTCAGCATCATTGCAATGCAGCTTATTGTTCTCCGCATCTATCGATAAAGGAACTTCCTGTTCGGATGGTTCTAACCAAGCATTTTTTACTCCATCAATCTCAAGCAATAATTTTCTGTAATCCGTGATTGTGGTCGGATTTACGGTTAAAATCTCAAGTGGAGTTAAGAAATTGTCGTCTTTTTTAGCTGAAGTTGTGGCAACCAGGTCTTTAAATGGTAGGTTGGTTTTATATCCCAAATCCATTAAGGCATACACCAAAACTTCGAGCATTGTAATTCCCGGATCATGAACATTATGATCCGTCCATATTTTTCCCGATAAATTACCAATATGTTCGAGGCCCTCTTTACGTAGTATTTGGAAATCTAAAAAATCCGGAACATTTAGATCCTTCTGCGATAGTACGTTGATGTTATTTTCTAATGCTTCTGCCATGATAATTAATTCTAAAATATCCCTATCTCAATAGGCGTTTTGGGGGGGCAGTCCTCTTCATTGATCTTGACACAGATTTCTCCTGCCGTCAAAATAGACCGTGCTGTTAAGGGTTGTATTTTAATTCCGCTTTGATTGCATTCCCCTTCTATTCTTAAATCAGCGATATAGGCTACATATGCAAGCTGTTCTATAAAGCCTACCAGATCAGAATACAGGACCTCTTCTCCAAAAGCCAATTTTTCTGTATCTCCTAAAAACCAAGGCGCTAAGAAAAAGGTAAGGTCATCTTTCAGTTGCTGAGCGTAAAATGAAGAAGATTTGCCTCTATACAGGCGAACCTCAACGCATACATCTACAAACTCGTATCTAGGGTTCATAACCTTGAGTCTGGCAAAAGGGGATGTTTTTTCTCTAAGCAAATCCCCTATTTTTTCTAATAAGCTTACGGGGGCCTTAGGTTCTAATTGATTCCCGGCCATGAGTTTTGTTAAATCGGGAATCACCGCGACAACAACGAATCCAGGAGCTACCTCTAAATCTCTTCTATATATATTTGCTGATAATCCCATAGTATGGGAGATACATTTGGTTTTATAAATTTCAGGGAAACTTTCGAGTACGATTTTCTCATAATCGTTGCTCATTAGAGCGCGTCCCTTATGCTTAAGCTGTTCGCTCACTCGGGTATAAAAATGACCTTCAGCTTCCGGTTTTCTACCTCCAAATGTGTCATAAGGCTGAACTACTTTTTTAACACTAAAATCTCCTTTGACCAACTTTCCAATACTTCCAGCTTTTATTGGAGTTTCTAACCGAGCAGTATCGTTATTTTCGTTTAATTTGGCAGCGACTTTAGCCGCCTGGGTGTGTATTCCTATCGCTTCGGCAACCGCCAATACATTTTCCGGAGCGGATACTTTAATCCAATACAACCCAGAGGGCATAACAGTATTGCCAATATTACTGATGGCATCGGGTATGGCAATGGTAACTATCCCGGAGACTGTAAGGCCATCTGTAGCATCGTCCAAGACGTCAAATTCTTCCTGTAGTGCGATCCATGAATTATTGCTTAAGTAATGCCAGTTAATATTGGCTCTATCTTGCTCTGAATCTGCTGTGGCCTCTGCCAATTGAAATAAAAGTGATAGGGTTCCTCCCGGGCTAAGCTCATCAAAACCAATAAATAAGGTTCCTTCATCATCAAAATAAGGGAATAACGTGGGGTCTTGGGAAATGGCCTCGCCTTTTGATGTGTTTTCAAAAGGATAGAGATGTACGATCGCTATATCTTCTTTAACCGCCCTTGCCGAATAATCGAGGTATAAATTCTTAATTATAGGTGTCCAAGGTTCGTTGGGAATTAATGCTTGAAAACCCGTTCCGTACAAGAAATTAAATATACCCGTATCATCTAATAGGTTATCAAAATCTGTAAGTGACTGCTCTACCTGAATGATTAAGTCATCGATGCCATTTGGGTTTGTAAATCTGCCCTTGAGATTGTTGAAAAAGTTAGTGAGATTCGTAATTGCATTTTGTGCGCTCCCCGCGGCAATACTGCCAAGAGAAGCCAGAATATCATCTCTTTCCGATTCAAAAGTTGCCGCAAAATTTAAAACTGCACCGACTACGTCGTTGAAATAGTTGGTAAGATTTGTATCAATTGCGGTTCTTGCACTTTCGATATCTGTTTTTACGGCGGTTACATCACCAATAAGCAAATGATCATTTAATTCTATAAATGTAAAGACCGCTTCTATGGCTGTGACCAAATCGGTAGCGAGGTCACCTACTGCATCGATCACAACATCTTCGTTTAAAAAATCGACAAAGGGAGAAATTACTATTTTGCTAGAATCGTTTATGTAAATCGCATCTGCGAGTTTCTTGTTCTCTCCGGTATAGGCATAAGCCAACATTTGCCGCGCCAGCACAAATGGATACTCCTTGTGTAAAAAATCCTGATCTGCAAGGGTGAATTTTAGGAATCCGTTTTGAGATTTCTTGAAAAACTCAAGTGGCTCCTCATAATCAACAAATCTATCGGTAATACTATTTTCGACTTCCCAGCCAAACTTGGTGATCTTGCAATCAAGATCTCCAAAAGTCGGATCGTTTTCGCTGAACAGCTCCATTTTGGTAATGTTATCCCAGGCACCTTGGTTCAACACATCGACCTTAACTTGGAATTCATCTTCAAACAATCCGAAATTCTCTTCTGTAGGAGGGCCTACAATATCTGGATTGTGCTTTATATAGGCTTTGTAGTAATCGTGAAAACTATCGGGTTTTTCTTTCCATTCCATATTTACCCTTACAGAATCCCATTTCTTGTAAAGCACTTCTTTACTTCCTATGTAAAAACTAGGACCAAGCAGTGAATCTGGGTCTACGGGATCTGTTGGGTCGCCAAGTTCCACTTGGTTCATGGGGTCGAATCCGGGAACTTCGGGTCTGATACCAAATGGGAAAATTTGGCTATTTATATCCAGCGTACCCTCATCATTCTGAACAATCAAGTTTTTTACACCGCAAACCTCCACATCGATCTGTGCGTTAACAAGCTGTAAATGCTTTAGAAAATGATAGGGAGAAACCAATAGATTGCCCCCAACATTCTGTTTTTTCAAGCAGCAGGGGTCGGTACCTCCACTACTATCTCCGCAATTTATTTTCAGTGTTTCATTTACCTCTATTTTAACCACAGGGAAATTATCCTTCAGATCAAAGTGCTCTTTTAGGTTTTCTTCATTGTAAAAAACGATTGCGGGAGCTTCGGGCGGTAGGCTTATAAGTAACTCGAACTGAATCTCGCCCAAAGGTGCTAGCCCCTCTGTTGGGGGCTTATGAATTTTCACTACTTCCGGAATTGCTGAAATCCATTCTTTTTCGCCGCTAAACCAAATCTTAAAAAGCGCATTGTCTTCTTCTTTTTTTGTCAAAGGAAAATTTTCCAGATCAGCCTTTATATTTCTTTTATCCGCTGCCGTGAATATGGGTTCACAACTAACCGCATCTAACACCGCTAAAAATTCATCTATGGCGATCGCATTTATCTCATAGGGATTTTGTTTTGTCAAAATCCCAATTAGATACGTCTTTGCAGGTAGCGAAAGGGCACTTTCGTTTATAATCTGATCTGTAATACAATAGGTAGTCTTTTTAGCATCAACCTCGAGTTTACTTTTAATATCATTAAGCAATTGTGCCATGGATGTTGGCAACGTTACCTGTGGGTCATTTTTAATTTTGCAATCCAGAAGAATCTTAATTTCCCTCTTTCCTTCCTGCAACAGTAATACCGGCGATGAGAGTAAAAATCCTATTCTTCCTTTGGGATGTTCCTGCGGGATAATGCCTCCATCGGTAAGATATTTGCTAGATTTAGCGCCTAGAGTAGGCCAATTTTTGGGTTGATCTTCTTTATATTTCTTCCCTATTCCGTCCAACGAATCTGCAATGGGGGCGATGTACATCCCCTCAATATAATTTGTATCCCCGCTACTCAAAGAATTCAAGGTAAGCGTTTTAAGCTCTTTTACTTGCGCTTTATCAATAATAATCTCATGAGCCAGTTCAAACTGAATATCTTGCTTCTTTGCGTCTTTACCGTCTTTTAATAAAAGTCCTTCTGGCAACGGATAGGTTTCTAAATGTTTTGCCACTTCAAAAATTACATGCGCTTTATCCGGGATGGCATCTTTGGGTACCAACTGTAAGACCTGTTCATAAAAAAAATCGAGATGTTTTTTTCCAAGTTCGTTCAGGTTTCCTTGAAAATGTTTAAAAAGTTCTAGGAATGTAAATAAAAGGGCCAAATGTGCTTCGTGCTTTTGTTGTAAAGCAATTTCTAAAGGGTGCAGGCTTTCTTCAATAAAATCAGAAGCGCTATCAATAATTTCTTGCAGCCCATTTAACATTTGGTAGAATACCGTATTCAATATAGCTGCTGCTTTGCCATACGCCTCTTTCTTTCCTCCTTTTACTTTTTGAATACAGGCCTCCAATGCGTACACCTCATCTACTGTAAGCTGCCAGGGAGTATTCATATAGCAGGTAAAGTTCTTTTTAGGGACGCACAGAAAGGTGGCACTTGCATTATGTAGTTTTACATAGTTTTTAAGCGCCGTACTAAAAGAAGATTTTAGAATACTTAGGAGAGGTACCGAGAAACTATTCTCTGCCTTATTTACCGTCGTATACAAGGTCTCTGTAGGTAGGATCAGTTTATCATAAACAAAATTTAAAATTGAGGTTAGTGCTTGTTTGGATGGGTTTGCACTAAGCTCTTTACAAAAAAGTAAAAATTGCCGTTCTAAATGATCGGTATCTACCTTACTCAATTTCGCTAATTGAAATGGAAGGCTGTTTTCAAAAAATGCATTCCAAGTACTTCGCTGTTGGTAGGGGGTACCGTTCTTATCTACTGAATATTCATAAAAATTGAGACTACGGGCATACTCGCAAATGAGGTATAATTGGTCTGCCAAAGTTTTACCATCAATTGGTGCAGTTTCTGGCTGCAAAGCATCGATTATGCGTGTTCGCTGGCTCGTGCCATTGTTATTTTTAAGCGGATGTGATATTTTAGATGGATGCTGCATGTATTCTCGTGCTTATTTTAAATGCCTTGATCAGCCTCTCTTAGATAAAAATCATACACATAGTTGTAGCGTGTATTCGTACCCTCAATCTCATAGTGCACAGTAATTCTCAATATGCCTTGAATCAGTTCAAATGATTCTGCTTCGGTGATATCAACTTTTTCCAAACGAATCCTTGGTTCGTAAAACAGTATGGCCCTCTCTACTAAATCTTTTACGAAACCTATGAGCGAATTATCCATACTCTCAAATTGGTAATCTTTAAGGTTACAGCCATAATTGGGTTGCATAACCCGTTCTCCAAGACTTGTAGACAGTAAGATCTCTAAGCTCTGTTCTATATCTTTTTCTGCGCTCACCATGGTCACAGTTTGTCCCTTTTTATCAAAACTGGGAGGGAAAGACCAGCCCGATCCTAAATATGCTTTATTCGAATTCATTTTTTTCTATAGTTTACCCCCCTATCATTACTGTGGGGAATCCTTGAACCAATACCCCGCCATGCGCGGTAGTATCACCCATTCTTGCTGCAGGTCTACCCCCGATAAATACAGTTCCAGAACCTTTTACAATAGTATCTGGAGGCCCCACACAAACACACATATCTCCTACAACTGCGGCGGGTTGCCCCCCTATTAAAACTGTTGGCACCGAAGGACCCACAACCGGACCTCCTACATGGGGTACTACCCCGTTGACCAATGGGCACGTATGCATATCCGAAATTCTTACTGCTGGTGGCATTCCTTTATTTTTTAATTTATATTCACCAGAGACCCTTTTATCTCTGTTATCCCATCGGATGAAAGTTTGGCAGTTGCTCCTTTTAATTCCATGCTCGACTGTGCCGAAATCGCCATTTGTGCCGCGGCAAGCGTAAGGGCAGTTCCCGCCTTAATATCTATTTTTCCGGTTGCTTCGATTTTAATATCGGTAGCACTCTTCAATTCTACCCCTGTATTGTTCATGGTAGTAGCGTTTCCATTTTGGTCTTCTATAGTTATAGAAGAACTGCTTTCGTCTAACTTTATCTTATTCCCTTCGGGTGTATCTATGGTAATCGTTTTGGTGTCATCATTAAAATGTACGCGCATTTTAGAACGTGTTATAAATCCCTTTTCATGATTGGCATCCTGGGCCGTTAACGGTGCCGGTGTGGCGCTGCTATTCACCATGCCTAGCACCACGGCGTCCCGGGGATCGTCATTCACAAAACCCACAATGACCTCATCTTCAATTTCGGGCAAGAAAAAAGAACCACGCCCTCCATTGGTCAGCCCTTGTCCGGCATCTAAGGTCGAGACCCTGGCCCATACTCCTCTAGCAGCATTGTCTGTAATTGGCAGCCTTACCAAAATTCTATTCTCCCCATCGGGGTCGTCTTGTAATTGTACCACTTTACCAATTTGCAGCCCATGTATACCGGGTACCAAACCTGCCGCGGCAACATCTACAATATCTTTATTTAATTGGGCAAAACAGTCGGGTTTTAACCCAAACTGTGCCTGTGTGTACCAAGATCCGCTATGCACATCTTGACGCACACCGGAAACATATGCCTTTCCCGTAAACCTTGCCCCAACTCCCTGCAGATCTATTAGCTGACCGGGTTTCAACTCACCAAAACCAGTAAACTTTGCTCTTCCTTGAATTTTAGATAATCGGCTAATTTGCATCCTAGATTTAGTCCATTCTTGCAATTCTTCTTCAATAGCCTGGCCCGAGTGTCTAAGCTCATACTTTTCCGGACTCAAGCTTGTTGCCAGTGTAGCGCCATCTACGTTGCCCAGTTCACTTATTTCTACGGCATTGGTCACATGTTCAAAAAGGCGTTGGCTCCCGTAATCCCATGATTTTGCCTCTACCGATGCCCATTGATTTCGTCCATCCATCTGGGCTTCAAAATCAATTAGGGTGGCTCCAAAAAGTAATGAAAGAGCAGCACCAACATTCGTCTTCGGGGCTTTTATTACCAATTTACCATCGTCTACCATCACCAATTTACCATTGGCTTCTGCTCTAGAAAGTATAAAGTCCCAGTCTGTGCAATGGTGCTGAACCATTTCTTTATGGGTCGTATTGGTAACATCAACCTCATGCGATAAGCTGGGATAACGGCCAATAACCTCTTCCATAATCTCACTATCCTTGCTGTTTTCATAGTATACATTATGGCGTCCAAGTGTCATCTTTACTGCAGTATCCCTACAATCTAGTATCAATTCTGTTTCGCCACTTTCCTTTACCTTAATTCCATGTTTTACAATCACGCCTTTAAACAACTGTTTGTTGTCTCTATCTCTACCTGCCTTTATGCGTATTGATTTTCCGGGTAAAAATTCTTCTTGTTCACTTATTCTAAATGATTCTTCGGAAGCATCACCATCTTTAAGTATGATCTTAGCGCTGGGAATTCTATTTATTTCCTTGATTACACTAATAGAGAGCACTTGGTAACCCGGGTCTACCAACTGATCATTGATAAGAATATCAAAGGTTGCGACATTATGTGTTGCTTCCGCAGGTATTACTCTGTCTTTCATTCTGCTGTTTTATCTAAGGGCGGGAAAACAAGTTCTACACCCGGATTAATTTTTCTAAATGATGTAAGTCTATTAGCACGTGCAACCTGAGTAACATACTTGGGATCCTTATAAATTTTATTTGTCATAAGATCTAACCGATCTCCTGCTTTTACTTGTTTAACATGGGTTAAATCTGGCGATCTTTTCCGTTCACGGGCAACGCGTTCTTTTTGAGCTACGTAGTTTAAGAAAGTAGCACTGGCTTTGATGCGCAGCGGATCTCCGTTTGGCTTAAACAGTGTGTAGTTGAGGTCTAGATTTGAGAGAATGCAGGGGAATATGAATTTTCCCCACTGTACACAAAGAAAATGAGGTCGGTGAATCTCACCGTTCATATTGTACACCGCCTTCATAAATAGATCTAGCTGGGCTTTTACCGATCTATCATCACCATTGTACTTGTAACCCTCAATGGTCTGGGTACCGTCAAAGGTGAATTCAAGTTTTAGTTCTTCGGGTTTTGTTCCCTTATAGTCTGGATTTGTACCTTGGTTTCCCTGCCCTTGCTGTTGATTAAGCGCTACCTTGAAATTCTGGCTAAAATTTTCAGGGTTTACCGGCAACGAAATAGGGTTTGGATCTATATTAGAACGTGTTTGAAAACCCTCATCTTCAAAAGCATGTATCAATACCTTTACCAATTGCCCACTTTCTTCCATTATCGTTCAGATTTTTCCTTTATAATTTCAAATACCCGTTCTGCAATTTCATTGATCTTGTCGTCTCCAGACCCTTGCTCTCCTCCTACGGAGGGTGCGGTATCGCCATTTTTATCTACAGTGGCTTTGATAATTAATTCTCGTATCTCTAATGGCATTGTGCTATCATTTTTTAGTTCACAGTTACAAGCTTGAAATAATTGTAATTCAGCTCCAGAGTCTCTATAAGTACTTCTCCTCTTTCCGCATTTAACTCCCCTACCTTCCAACTCACAGGCCAGATATGTGAAAGTTCCCATTGCATCAAAATTTCATGCTTTTCGTTTAGTAGTTCAATATCGATTCTACCAAGCGGAGTAATCACTAAATCCTGAAATGCCTTTTGACACCATTCACTAAGCCCGGAATCATCTGGCCTGAGAATACCGCGTTTAAGGGTAAGAGGACTGTACTTTCTGCGTCCAGGGATATTGTGTTCAAATCGGTTTTCCCCACCTTCTTTTAGCGTTTCCTTTTCTATTTGAACTTCCAAACCAGTAATCGATTGAAACTTTATATCAACTTCTTGCTCATTGGGCAAATCAAAAAAGAATACTCTAAAATGAAACCCTACAATCTGGTGATTCCTATTCGGGACCGGTTCCATCTAATTTGTTATTTAGCTTCTAGAATAGTAAGCCCTTCGTGAACCAATTCCATAGTTTCAATTGCTACTTCATTGGCATCTGCCTTAAGGTCTGTAGATTGAACCTTGCTCGGCCAGGCATTTTCCAAAATCCAAGTAATGATAGGTTCGTGTTTTTCGTTGAGCAGTTTAATGGTGACCGATCTTCTAAATAATGATCCGGTATCATTACCTTCTTGAAAGAAATATGTTTTCTGCCATTCTGTAAAGAAGTCGAAATCGCCTTGAAAAGTGCCCCTTTTCAAGGTCACATTGCTGTACTTTGTAAGGCCTGGTTGTTTGGTCTTGTTGTACTTTTTATTGCTTCCCTCTCTGTATTCTATCACTTCTGTTTCAAAGTCCAAACCGCTCACCTCGGTGAATCCAATTCGAAACTCATTCCCCCATTCTACCAGAAAATGAAACTTTGGTAACGGGTAATCTCCTATAGCTGCCATATTTTATTTTTTTATGTATTACTACTTTTTGTTTTAAACCTATCTAATTTTTTTTCAGCGCTTTGGCCGCTTCAATAGCCTCGTTAAGTCCGTTCTTCTTAGAAAGTGTCTTATCACTGATTTTCTTACTTACCACCCACTTGTCTTTTAGCATTTTTGTGGTGTCCTCGGCAGTTTTCAGTTCGGTTTTCACTTTTACGTAATACGCATTTCCTTTAGGGCTCATGTCTGTCGAATCTGCCGCTTTTATCGGAAATTCAGGCATGGGTTTTGCCGCCTTATGGTCGCAAGGATAGCCCGGTGCGGTATCGGGCATTTCGGGACCGCAATCTTCTTCTGGAGTTTCAACAGTTTCTCCATTAAACACTTTTTGAATCCCTATAAGTTTATTTTCCAGGCCGAGTTCTCCGCAGATATAAGCCCATAAGAGTGTAGCGCATTTAAGGGTTTCAAGTAGTTTTTCAAGCACTGCTTCTTGACAGTCGCAAATAGCTTTTATTTTTTCCTCATACACCTCTATACACGTTATGATATCGGCCTTCTCTTTGTCCGAAATATCTTTAAGACAATTGATAAGGTCCTTCAGGTTTTCGATTTTCTTTTTAAGCCCCGGCTCACTATCGTCATAGGTCTGTAAACAATCAAATATAGTCTTGACCAAACAGGTTAGTTTTTCAAGAACTTCATAGGTGCACTTAGATTTTACGCATACAGTGCCCACTTGCTCTAACAAAAAATCGAGTTCTGTACCAACGAGTTTTACTTTTTCGTCGGTCTTCTCAATAAGCTCGCACCAACCTTCAAGCTTGGTTTCCCAGGCCAAAGAATTGTCATAAGCTTCTTTGTCCTTATCTGTCATTGCTTTTTCCTCGTTGTATCTGTTGCACTCGTCTTTGTGTTCTTTCTCCCATTTTTCAAGGCAATCTTTGGGTTCCGAACCATTGTCCGAATCACCGTTGCAGCATTTGCTGTTTTTATCTTTTAATAAACTTTTCATAATGTTATTTTCTTTAATGCGTGATTATCCTAATTCTGATCTGCCATGTGCTTTGGTATCGATTTTTCAGGAGTTTCGCCATTATCCTTACAACATTCTTCAAATTCGGCACATAGGTCTAAGCATTCTCCCTCGCAATCGCATGAACATATAAAATCAACTACCTTGCACAAGCCCTCGATGGTGGTGCTTTGAGATGCTTCTTCGCATTGCATCTCGGCCAATTCTTGTACCACGGTATTCAGTTCTTCTCTAAAAGTGGCAATTTCACTGGCAGTTGATGAGATATTATCCTCTGTGCAAACTTTCAGGGAAGTAACACTCTCCATTAGTTTTGCGGCAAAGTCTTTTAAACTTTCCGTATTTGTAAAAGTTTGTATTCCGGCGATGGTAATAACCGATTCTACGGCATTTTCCCCTTTGTCTTTTATACTGCCGGTTTTTTCTGTTATTTCCTCAAGACATTTCGACACCTCTTTTGCTCTGTCCGATTCGGCCTTGCTCCTATTTTTCTGATTTGATTTTGAAAAAACAATATCATTTATGCAGGTAGTAATGGTGCATAATTCTGTATTGGCGGCTACTATTTTATTACACAGATCATTCAGTAGTTTTGAAGTATCTACTATGTGTTTTTCTATTGCTTCATCCTTTTTGATAAACTCATCAATATTCGATTGAATAATCTCGGTCTTCTTATACTGCTCCAGTGTTACGCAACTCAGTAAATCCTGATATGTTTCATGCGTTTCTTTTGCCCTTTCTAAACAGCATACCTTATATCCTTTTGCAGACATCTTTGAATACCGTGATGTTTCACCCGCTTTTTTTCCGCTCGCTGCTTCTTTCTTTTCGTCTTTGATATCGGTAAGGCTATTGCACACTATTGTGTCTGGGGTCTGTGAACTACCGTTATCATTACCGTTATTGCTTGCCATATTTTCTAATTTTTAATGGTTCGTTAGCATTTTTATTTATTCTGATAGCATTTTATGGCTAAATCTTAAAATGATAAATTCAGCAGGTCTTACAACGGCCATGCCAATTTCTACGATCATTCTTCCTTCCCAGATATCTACTTCGTTCATGGTCTCGTTCAGACCAACTTTTACAAAAAAGGCTTGTTCTGGGGTAGTACCCATAAGGGCACCGGCTCTCCATTGTTGCACCAAAAAATTGTCGATCATAGATTTCACTCTCGACCAAGTATTGATATCATTGGGTTCAAATACGAATTGGATGGTAGCTTTTTTTATAGATTCTTCTACCATATTAAAAAAGCGTCTCACGGGAACATAGCGCCATTCATTACTATTCCCTGCCATGGTACGGGCACCCCAAATTATAGCAGGGCCTCTTCCGACAAAAGAGCGAATTACATTTACAGATTTTCCGGCATTTACATCTACATTTAGGCTGCGTTGTTGTTCATCTGTAACTTTCATCATAGGTCTTATAACAAAATCCATATTTACGTTGGCAGGTGCTTTCCAAACACCTCGCGAAGCATCTACACTGGCATAAACCCCAACCACTCCCGGAGATGGCGGCATCTCTAAAGGAAAATCTCTTATGGCACTTTGTGCTCTAAAATAAGCGGCATTATTAGCACCCTTTAAATCGGCCAATGTGCCAGAGAAAGCTCCTTCAATGGCAACATTGGCGTCGCCTGCACCCTCTCCGCCATAGTAGTAGTCTAAAATGGTTTCTAAATTGGGAAAATACGTCGCACCATACTTTACTGTATTCTCCTCAGAAGCTGTTTTATTGCGCATGGTATCAATATTTACCAGCAAATCCGTTTCACCAGGGTCTTGCCAAATATCCATGACCGTAAACCTATCTTTTAACTTTTCACACATGTCCATAGACTCCCCGAATAAAGCGTAAAAGTTATCTACATTATCCAACCCCTGTGCGTCCGGATAAACATATAGGGTAATTTCATCTACCTTTTCTGTAGAATTCAGGCCTTTTTGCAGGTCGGCAAAATTTATGATACCCCCTCCATCTGTATAATTACCAACCGACACTATCCAACAGGGACCCCCACCATTGGCAAAAAACAACTGCAAGGCATAGTGCATATTAAATTTTGATCTATTGTCAATTGCGGTAAGTACCGAATCGGGATTACCAAGATCACCTGCAATGGTGACCTTAAGTCCTTTCTCCTCATCGGGCATTCCAAAGAAGCGTTCATAATCGAACAAGGAAGTAATGCGTTTAGGTTCATTTAACAACGTATTTCCTCTTTGATCTTTAGCTGTCTGCGTATACCCAATGAAAGCGGGGATTGCTGTTTCTACTTGGGCAATTGAGGGTGGGAGTTTTGGTATTTCTTCGATTTTAACTCCAGGTGTTTTGTAATTCATAATGATATTTTTAAAATTTAAACATTTAACTGTTCAACAATCGGTTCGATTGATTGATAAAGATCTCCGAGAATATTTTTTCTTCTCCAATTCTAATACTTGATACTTTAGGGTGCGGTAGCATCAGAGCTCCTGGATTAAAAGGAATCAGTGCTGCGGTAAGTGCTTTAGGTCGTATAGTGGTCAACTGTTCTGGCAGATGTGTCAGATGGGGAGCTGTAGTGGCAATTTCAGGAGCACTAAAATCTCCTTCTTTATTATAGCGCCAATAGGTTCTTCTATTTTTAAATCGAAGTTCAAAAACCGGATGCGGAATTCTATTGTCGAGCGCGGTGATCCTTGTTTTCAAAAAACCTGCGGCATCGAGTAGGCTAAATGGCGAATTGGGTTCATCAAAACGGATATCAATGACCCCAAGGTGATTCCTGTCATACAGCGAATCATTTAAATGTACTGTATATCTAATTTCAGGATTGCCATCCGGTGTAACCTTGAGGGTATAGGTACCAGCAAGAATATCGGGCGAGTCGGGGTTGGTCTCATCAACCTTGGCAAAGTTGAGTGATACCCGTTCTAGCACCTCACTGCCCGTTTTGGAAACTGTCTTTACAACATTGTTATCTTGATCTTCCAGGACAAAATCAATAGTAGTGATTGCAGCTTCTTTTTGAAGGGAGTAACCAAATTTATGAGGTAGTAAAACGCGATCTGCATTACTTACAAATCGTCTATCCTTGATATCTTCCCAAAGTAGGGGGTCACTACCATCGGTATGTTCAATTGCTTCCCTTAGTACGCCGGCAAAGTCTATCAATTCGCCCATTTCATAAAGCTCCCCTGGCTGATGAGTCTTTAACTCGCGGGCCAGTTGCAAGCTCTTGTAGGTAGGAGCGGTGTCTTCATCGAGCTCCGTTTTGTCCTTGTTGGAAAAATAATACACGGCTGGGGAAACAAAACTGAAGCTATGATTCGTAATGGTTTTAAAAAAAGATAACTTTGATTGAATTTCGAATGCCAAATTTACTAGAGTTGGTACTTTCAAGACCGGCTTGTACAGAGTTGCTCCACCTACATTTTCCGACAACACCTCGACTCCTACTATAAAACCTAAAGGCGTCTTAGAAAAAACTATGTTGTATTCGTTCATTCTAAGCAGTGTATCGGCCGTAGGTTTAATACTAAAAAGAGAATTTGTATTGTACAGGTTGTTAACCAACTTCGTATTAATAAAGGCAGCCTTCTGATCTTTGTTTCTTTTAAAGAACGATGTATCATCATTGGTCGTAAGAAAATAGTCATGCATAATTTGCACCTCGAACAAACGTTTGTATAGTTTACTATTCATCGCATTCTGCATTTATCATGGTCTCTATTGTATTGATAGTTTCTACAACCGGAGCATCTTGACCTGTGTTTTCCTGGATTTTAACGAGCCGTATTTTATACATCGCAAAAGGAACTTGCTTGCCTCCCAATGAGCCCCATAGGTGATTAATTTGTTCGAATGTGAGTGTATATAACTCGACATTCAATCGTAGTTGATCTTTGATTTCCTGTGGAATATTGTTATCATTAGAAATTGATGTAAAGGGAGAGTTCTTTACGGTAAAGCTTTTTTTTGCCTGAAAGAATTGTACAATTGATGACAAACGATGCAAGGCAAACTCATAAGCATCCTGAAGATCCTTTCCCAAAGTCGCCGATATAAGGATGTAAAGATTCAGAAATACCGCAGGTTCTACATATCTAAAACCGTTGATTGTCCGTACCGTATTGCCATTGTTCTTTAAGGTGCTTTCTTCTTCAGAATTTACTAGGGTAATGACAATTTTATTATTAAGGTCGGCTCCCGCTTCCTCGCCCATTAAAGCGATGTTATGTAGAATTACATCATCTTGAGTAATGGTATCCCCAGGTCTTTTGTTCTGAAAGACATATTCACTGAGTTCATCCCGTAATAACTTTAAGGCCAATCCGATCATCGCTACTTTATTTTTTAAAGTGGTAGCGGGGGAAATTTATTATGGGGGTACTATACTAGTTAGGGGAAAGTGAATATTGTTTTCGGGAGAATGAATCGAAACAATACTAATACGCCACTTTTAAGGAGGCATCATTTATAGACCACAAGGTTTATAAAATGTGTCATGTAAGCAATCCCCTTTTTTGGGGATTTTTTTTCAATTATTCAAAAACATCATCTTATTATTGTAAAAGCGGCAATGCCCGTTTAACCAAATGTGCCGTATTTTTCACTTGGAATTTTTCAATGAGATTTTTACGATGTGATACCGCCGTATGATTACTGATAAAAAGTAAATCGGCAATCTGCTTTGAAGAAAAACCATCTGCAATAAGCTGTAAAACTTGTTTCTCTCGAGGAGAAATAACGAGGGTCGATTGCTTTGTAAAACACCTATCCTGCATAACTTTGGGGCCTCGAAAACAATGTTCTATCTTTTCTTTTTCAGAAATATCAAAAATATAGTTGATAGCTAGCAAACGCTGTTCCATTTGGTGAATGAGTAGTTCGTGCCTAACAAAAAATTTCTTGCCTAGTTTGTTCCTTATGCAGTATTTTAAAGTAAGTACATCCTGAACATATGGCAGCGTGACAAAATCTGAGATTGCCCCTTTAATTCGGCTTACATCATCGGGATCGACCAGCGAATACCAGAAATCCCAACCGCTATCCCGTAAAAGACTACAGCATCCGCCTAGAAGTTCCTTAAGCCTCAAATTACAATATAGAAATTGTCTTTTTTCTAAAAGATAAATCCCTACCATAGTATTTTTAGAATGCTCACAAGCTTCTATCAACGATGCCATTTTCGAAAAAAGTACGTGTTTCTCTAGAACATCCTCTATAAGAATCTGATCTGAATTTGTTAAATTCATTGAAATGGGGTTAGGTAAGCTCAAAGTATAAAACAACCGCTAGCATATCGTCCCAATTTGTATGCTTGGTGTATTTTATTGTATACGTAGTACATTATTCAACTTAGAAATGTATTTAAAAGGCTATAAATAATTCAGAAATTAAAATATCATGTACTATTATTCCTTCGATTATATTGTATCCATAAATTCAGGTCTACCATAAAAAAATAGCCTTTTTCTATTTGTTGTATATCTCTCTGCAATCATAGCAATCCCATAAAAGGTTTATTCACAACATTTTCCTTTTATCCAAAAGAAGATAGCGATACAAGTATTTCTTTTTTTCTTCTCAAAAATTATTCTTACTTTTCTGGTAGACTTGATGCAACAGTCATATTATATTCACTTACAGCCCAAGCCTAGTATTTTCCCTCAAAACATTTTGTTCTATCTACTATTACTTTTAAGTAAGTACTAGCTAGTATCATACTTATTAAAACCAAGTCAAATGCCAAAACCAATTATAGACCTGCATTGCCACCCGGCAATGAAACCCAACGGCAATTCAGAGATTGGAAATATCTGGAAACCTTTTGTAAACGAAAAAGCCAAAGATCTTTTTAAAACCGTGAGCCTACGAAAATTGTTAGTGGGTGGCATCGTTAAGAATATGGCAGTCTACACCCAATCGAACCTCGACAACTGCTACAAAGGTCAAAACAGATTGGTATTTGCTGCCATTTACCCCCCCGAGCGCCCTTTTATGAAACCAAGTCGGCCTTTTAAGGGAGGCTCCTGGGTGCAACGTACTTTACTTAAGTGGATTTTCGGCAAAAAGGTTAAACGAGATGTCGATAACAAAATCATTCAGATGCTAACAGGTTTTTCAGAAGCACGTGCCAAGCGGTATGTAGACCAAATTTACGATTCTGATAGCATCGACTATTTTGATATTGATTATAAAGAGGAGTACAACTATTTAAAAAATAGTCATTTAACATCATCCGAAAATACCGACTTTCCCAACAAGCCAACTTTTAGATTGGTCAAGAACTTCGCAGAATTCAAACAACATATCCCGAACAATGAAGTATTGGGGATTATCACCGCCGAAGGAATGCATGCCTTGGGCAACTATCGCAGTGCAGATCTTTTTTTTAAGGAGAGTATCGATTCCCTGGATCCTGCAGACCAGCAAAATTTACAAAATAGTTTCATCAACAATATTCAACGTTTGAAGAATGGTGCAGAATTCGAGTTCCCCCCTTTTTTTATAACTTTTTCGCATCATTTCAACAACTTGCTTTCGGGCCACGCCAAGAGCTTTGCCGATGCCAAAAATAGAATTGTCCCAGGGTTCAAAGATGTGTTTGATCAACGTCTGGGAATTAACAAGGGGATTACCGCTTTTGGAAAACATCTGATAAAAGACCATTTGTTATCACGCACTAATGGCCCAAGAATATTGATCGATACCAAGCATATGTCGCTCAAGACCCGTAATGAGTTCATTCAAATCATCCGGGAGTTTAAACAAAATGGCGATGCCGTACCTATTATTTGTAGCCACACTGCCGTAAACGGCATTGCGACCAGGGCCAAAGCCGCCCAAAGGCCCGACATGAACAAATACGATGCCGATTCGTATGTAAGCCGTTGGGACATTAACCTTACCGACGAGGATATCACAGAAATCTTCGATTCGGATGGGGTTATAGGGGTATGCATGCATGACGGGCGTATGCCGGGCGGTAAATTCAAAAAGCTATTGAAAGAAAACAGTCGAAAATTGGTTACCGACGAACCGGTAAAACGATTGCATACACAAATGTTCCTCACGAACATCTTCCATATCCTTAAGGTGAATTTAGCACATATACGCACCAAAAACCAAGCAAACCCCACTGTGCCCATTGACGAAAAAGAAGCATGGAAAACCATTTGCCTGGGTACCGATAATGACGGTATTGTAGACCCTTTTGATCATTTTAATACCGCAGAAAAATTAGATGATTTTCAGTTTAGGGTTGCCAAAGCGATTCGGGAAAACAATAAACCTTTTATGAAAGACTACCGCATCTTATCACTCCCTTCCGAAACTCCGTTTAGCAAAGAAGAGCTTGCCGATTTACAGCTGGGCTTTACACCGGACCAAATAAGCGACGCGATTTTTTCAGATAACATGGTCCGTTTTTTAAGCACCTATTTTACTGAAGATTATTTGAACGGCCAGGGGGTGATCGTTTAGAATACTCAATTAGTTCATTCTCCTCTAACCTGACCAAAAAGAAAAGCATGCTAACATACCTAAGAGCGGGACAAGTTCACCCGAAACATCTTTATTTTTTATTCGGTTTAACCATTGTAATGTGGTTAGCGGCCGATTTCACCCATATTCCCGGAATTCTATCACATCCTCAGTTTACAGGACAAATAGATTCGGATCATCTAGAACATTTTATTGGCCAGGAGCATGGATTGTTCTTCTACAAGCTGTTCTTTTTTATTGATTTTATATGGGCGCCAGTGCTTCTTATTGCCATTTGGATGTATGTAAAGGATAAATACTACAACCAAAATCCTGATAATAGAAAAATACTCTTTGCCATTTTCACGCTAATTGCCTTCATCGCCCTTGGTTTTGACTATGCTGAAAACTGTATGTATCTTTTAAAAAAAGAATACCCAAAAAAAATCGCCGCCTATAAAATGGCTGCCTACGGGATTGTAGCCCTTTCAATAGTTTTGGTATTTCTTCATTATTCGTTTAAAAACTACCTCAGCGTCATACTCCGTTTTCTAAAGGCATCAATCTATAGCCTAGTAATTCTTATCGTTTTAGGTTCCTTTCTTCCAAAGGCGACCCAAGTAAATTCCATTGTTGTGAATTTGTACGAACATCCATTAAATTTGGTAATTCTCTTTCTTGTAGCCCCCACTTTCGCAGTAGTATTAGCACATTATCCTAGCTATTTTTTCATTAATGAAAAGTATCGAAGTTGGTATATGGCCCGGATACGATGGGGGTTGATCGGGACGATTTTTTACAAATACAAGAAGGACTTTGGTGCTTCGGATGAAGGCAAAAAAGAAGGGCAGGTCAATTTCTTATATAGAATTCTTGGCATTTTGTTTTATGTAGCGCTTTTTTATATGCTGGGATATACCTCGGAAGTCAATTTCAACTGGACGATTCAAACTTCGAAATTAGCGACCATTTTATTGGCGTGTGGTATTTTAGCACTGTATCTTCAGAAAAAGCGTAAAGACAGTTGGTTCGGGAATGTTGCCAGTTATCTCGAAAGCCGTTTTCCCGGTTTTTATGATGGGGACAATCCTGTTGTAAGTAGTGACGATTCCGAGAAAGGGGAACCCGAAACAAATCTTTGTGGGGCCATTGAGGACAAGGATCCAGACAACATACGAACCGACCTATTGAAAATAAAAAAACCTGTTGCGCAGTTCATACTACTGTTCACTTTTACCGTACTCCTGCATGTAGGTTTGGTTGTCTTTTTCTTTTTGTGCAAAGACTGTTGGTATACTGAATTGACCAGTATTTGGAGTCTTGTCTGTATTGTTTTTCAGTTGTTTTCCTATGTATTCTACCGCACTTTTCGTTCTGTATTACGGTTTGTTTTTTTTAAGAAAAAATGTAGTGCAATACTCAATTCTTTTTATATTCTATGGACGATTGAAGAAGGCAAAGATTGTTTAAATCCTGGTAAAAATACAAATGAACTAAGTCTGCATTGCAAATTTAAAAACATACTCCAGTTTTTTCAAGACTTCGATCCCAAACCCGACCTTAAGGGCGAAAAAAAAGAAAGTTTGGTCCTCAACGGAGGTTTTTATGCTTTATTGAGGTATTTGGGGGCGGGTTCTCTGAGCAACAATATCACCTTCCTTCAATTTACCGTTCTTGTGGGAATTATCAATGCCTTTTTCTTTTTGATCATTAACATTTACAGTGAATTGTCACTTTATTTTAATCCTATTTTAATCATTCTTTCCGCTCTTTTCTTTTATTATGGATTTCTTGTGGTAATTACAAAGAGTCTTATCTACTACCGACACTCTTGTGAAGTATTTGCCATTCGAAACAGGCAACGTTTTAAATTCATTATCATCGCTAGTGTCGTAGCATTGGTCATTTGTAATCGATTAGGACGCAAGTTCAGTAATGAGCTTTTTACCTTACCGCTTTTAGAACGCACAACGCACAACGAGCTTACGTTGGAAGCTTATGTAGATAGTTTACCGGAAAACCAAACACGTTATTACATTGGCTGCTATGGTGGTGGCATGAAATCGAATGCGTGGACGATGACAGTTTTAAAAGCCTTGTATGACAAAGACAATGATTTCTTCAAAAAAACGGTGGGCATTTCGGGGGCTTCTGGCGGTACTGTCGGATTAGCAAATATAGCTGCCGTTATCAATGCCAACAAAGATACTTTGCAATGGGACAATATCATCACTAAAATTTCCACAGAAAACATTCTATCCTTAGACCTTACCCATATTTTAGGAAGAGATACCTTTAACCACTTATTCGTTCCCGGAATGGAGCTTAGCGGAAAGGATCGCTCTTCAAAGGCCATGGCCCGATATGCCAAACTTACGAACAACGCAGACGAAATATGCAAACCTACGCCCTATAGGCAATACTGGAAAAAACTATACGATAAGCAGCACGGGCAATTTCCCATACTCATTTCGAATTCAACAAATGTAAAAGGGAATGGAGGTATGGCCGTGAGTGTCGGTGTTGAGAATGAGGTCGTGCGCAAGTTACTATATAGAAATGCCGACGATATCCTTGAAATTTATAAGACCACCTACGATCGGAAAGGTATTGCCGAAAAAAGTGACTCCTTGACCTTAAGTTTTTACGATGCCGTTTCTACCTCGAACCGATTTCCGTTAATCAGTCCGGCAGCAAAAATTGAAACCAAAGGGCATTATAGCGACGGGGGTATTTATGAAAATTCAGGCCTCTTATCCGTTTTAAAACTATTTAATGCCATTAGTTTTAAGGAAGCTGTACAGAGCGTAAAAGACTTGAAACAACGCAATGTTTTCGTCAGCATTGTTAATGACAAAAATGCCTACATTAAGAAAACCGTGAACGACGCCTTGGGTGCAATTCGAACTAGTAAAATAAATAAAAGTACCGAAATTTCGTCTATCCTCAACTCGGTGGCTGCAACAGAAATGTTCCCGAAGTATGTAAAATCGGAGTTGGAACGTTTAGAAAAACTAGATTGCAGCGGGTTAGAATTTCATACCATTTACCTACCCCATCGCTTTGATGTGGCGGATATAAAATCGATATATGGCGATGAATTGGATAACGGATCCGGAATTAATGCCACTAATAAGTTATTTTATCATTTAGCTAAAACTAATGATGAAGAAATCAAGAAGTTATTGGATCGAAAATGCGGGTTTGGTGACAAAATCATTATTGAACCTCCTATGAGCAGGGTTATGGCGAGCGAGGCTTATGAATTCATGAGGAAAATGATCGGGCATGACCTGACAAAAGGTGCGTTGGAAAACGTTTATGATAAGGAGTAATCTCTTCGTATAGAAGTATAAGATACATGCTGACTCAAAATACAAGATAGATCAAAGGCAGGATTGCCTTGAAAAACCATCGCTCAAATCAAAGGGGTAATAGAAAAAACCAATTCTGGTTCCGAATCAAACCTTACTTTTCATAGAACCTCAAGGCAATTTCTATTCTGCGGTTCTTTGCCCTAAGACTATCTGAAGCATTGTCACCTTGAAGTTTTATCGAATTGTACATTCTATTTTTAAAATCCCGATTCGCGGGAACATATTCGCCATAACTGGCGGCAGACATAATTTGTTCGGCGGGATCGATTCCTCCTTGGTCCCTTAAAAACGAGTAAACAGAAATTGCACGTTGACTCGCAAGCTTAAGGTTGTAATTTTTATCTCTTCGGCTATTGGTGTTATCGGCATGGCCAAGGATTCTAATTTCTCTTAATTGGTCTTTTTTTCGCATAAGTATCTGCGCAATGGTCTTAATATAAACCCTCCCATCTTCTTTTAAAAAAGCATCCCCTTGGTCAAATAGAATATTGGTACCAAATACGATTCGTTGGTTTGTAGCTCCATTATAGAACTTAATATCCGATGTTTGGGTTCTGGTACTATCTGACAGCGGTACTACCCAATCCCCGTTTATCAATTTTATGGGTTCGGTATCATACCTTTCGGCAAATTCATTAATAACATTCATTTGAGCCTGTCTGATTTTTTCAAAAAAGGCCTCCTGTTCAATGGCCTTTTTCTTATAATCCTGAAGTTCTATTTGGTTCGCGGCCAATAGAACGGTCAACAATGCTACCAAAGAAATTATCAGATCGGTACCAGCACTAAAAGAGCTTTCATTTTCCGTTAAAATATCTTTTGAATACATAGGCTAAAAAAACAATAGTTTTACTAACAAGGCGGATACGGCTATTCCTGCCAAGGTGGCGATCGTCTTAACAATAATGCTTTCCAAAGCACTTCTTTGTTTAAAATAGGAACCCGCATTCTTATTAAAAACAGCAAGCTCTTCCTTAAAACCGTTCATATCTTTTTGTAATTGGTTAAGTTCTGATGAAATTGACTTTGAGACATCCGAACTGGCCTTCACCATATCCTCCCTAATCCGCGTGCCTAGATGTGCTCCGGTGATTTTTTCAACAAAAGCCTCTTGGGATGCTGTTATCTGCAGCATTGAATGTTGAAATTCTTTGCCAACGTTCTTTACCATACTATTGGCATCAACCAATTGTTTGTGCTGTTCCGTTAACGTTCCTCCCAATTTTTCTATTATTCCACTGGTCTTTTCCAGAGAACCATTTAAAGAATCATATTTAGACATTCCTTGCTTCACATTATTCTGCATGGCAATATTCATGACTTCCACAGATTTTTCAATGCTTTCCTTTAAGCTTGTTCCTATTTGTTGCGGAGAAATGTCTTGATGATATGATCTAATCTCTCCAAGAAAAGATCGTTCTTCATCAGAGAGTCTTCCAAGAAATGAGTAAAATTCTTGCTTTACTTCATTGAGTTTTTCCAAGCCTTTTGTCATGGTCTTTGTCTGATACTCCACTTCTCTATTGAGACCATAGATGCGATTTTCTACTTGCCCCAAAGCATAGTTCATTTGCCCAAATTCATTAACGAAGTCATCTTTATTGATCGAATTACGGGCTAGGGATATCAGTGACTGAGTAGCATGCTCCATATCCTGAAAAAACCTATCCTGCGTTTTACGAAATAATAAAATGAACAAGCCGAGTATTATGGCAGAAATCAAGCCGGCAATACTAGTAATAAAGGCGTATTTAAGAGCTGGGATTATTTCGGCTGCGAGTTGCGATGAATCCACGTTTTGTGCGTCGAGGCCCAAAAAAGCCGTAATCAATCCAATAAAAGTTCCGGTAATCCCAAGCTGCAATACTGTTTTTTGAAGTGTTGCTACCTTAAACAGTGCCCGGGCCGATTCTTCTCTATACGGTTGCATAATTGTTGCTGGTGAATCAAACTTACGATCCTTGGCATCCGAAATTATATGCCTAGCCAACCGTAACATAGCGATGGTCTTATCAGGGTTGTCTGGGAGCATTTTCTCTAGTTCCTCAATTTCGATCCGCGTTCTGGTTTTTGCTCTTACTTCCTTAAGCACGCCATCTGCACTTCTGAAAATACTAAGTGCATTTGCAGACTCTATATGTAGTTTTGCGAGCGAATAGAGAATTTGGCACATGCCATAAATCGCCAACCCGAAAATAAAGGTGTAGATACCTAAAGTCGTTAATTCGGTTAGTTTGTTTTCAGAACCATCGAACTTAAAATCATAGTCATTAAAAAATTTTAAAAACAACCCAACAAGTAGACCATTTGCCAGTAAAAACCACCATCCAGGCCGCGCACTGCTTGAAAAAAGAAAAGCGGTGGAAAAAAATAGACTTTTGGTCTTGGCCTTTGAGATCTGATTCAACAATGCTGTATTCATTCTTCTTCTTTTACATTTGGTTCTGCATTATTTTTTTCTCCTTCACCAAGGGTTTTTTGGTCTAAAAAATCATCAAAGGAGAAAGAAGATGCTCTGGGGGAATTTAATTTCTTTCGATGGTTTTCTCCTTTTGAAATTTCGAAAGTCGGTATGTATTTGGTAATGTCTTTTATTCGTTTATCCAAGGCATCAATCGCATCATCGTCATACCCATGTTCATTATTCTGTATCAAATCTAGTCTTCGTTGATACAATAAATTCAACTCTTGAATGCGCATTTCGTTCGATTTTTCAAGTGCTGCTCTGTTGCCCCGTTGCATCTCGGTCGTCAAGAACTTCGTATCCTCTAAATTCATCAATTCAGAAAGGGTCGGTTCTCTGAAAAAATTGATGATTTCTATGTTCAACCCGCTAACATCCGCAATCTTAATTCGAACAGGTCCAATAACTTTTGTCTGCACCTCCCTCAAAGTTTTGAAATCTCTAGAACGTAAAATTTCTATTGGCAAATTGGGAAGTTTGGATTGTAGATCACCTTTAAGGGTTCGTATGACCGTTTCAAGTTCTTCCTCTTCTGAATTTGAAATATTGGCTAAAAAACTGTGCCAATATTCATGATTTACACCATACACTTTAAAGTCTACCGAAAAAGTAACGATTTCAGCATCTTCTTGATTGCTCACAGGCTTTATCTCAATTTTGAAGCTGTGAAGCCCACCTCTCATATTTGTGACCCTTTTGGTGAGTTCTGAATGTTGAACATCAACATCTATTTCAAGTTCGGAAATATTATATTCCCCCAATACCTTTGTAATTTTGTCCTGAATTTTTTGATATACGGTCTTCGCTTGATGTTGCTCCTCTCTATAACCATCTGACCCTTCTAATGGTAGATCGTTGAAATAGAGGTATGCCGTTTCGGGGCTGGTTGTGCGAACTACCCGTTCAACCGCCTGCAGTGCCTTGTTCTCAATTACCTGCAAAATATCGACCTTCCTCTCAATAAGGTGTGCTATACTTCGCAGGTTCTTTATTTGACCACTGAGCTGAATCTGTAACTTGATCTTTACTCGATTGTCACTGGTTGAGTATTCCCTTATGGAGTTTTTTACAAAACCATCTTTTTCAATACGAAGGGGAGGAACATCGGGAAAAACAAAATGCTGATCGATCTCAAGACCGTATGGGTCACATAGCGCCGAAAGTTCTTCTTTTATTTCCCTTTCAATTCGATCTTTTTCTAGTACTATATCGGTATACGTTTCATTGAAAAGTCTTTTTTTGTTTATTAATTTCACCTTCTCTTGTATCCAAGACTGAAGATTTTTCAATTTTGCATTTTTAAACTTGGCGGGGTCCTTAATGGTCAACATAATAGTATTCTCTACCTTGATCTTTTCTTTATGCCCTTTAATGTTGGTTTCACATACAACGGTTTCATCTATGATATCACCATTAATTTTTAAGGCGTCTTTATTGGTGTTTTCAAGTCTGAAAAAGTTGATTTTTCGTCCATATTTTCGAAGTATTGCAGCAGCAATCATTTCTTTGAAAGGTTCGGTAATCGAAAAATCCAATTTTTCTATAAGATCCAAAAGAACATGGTCTCGAATAAAGTCTTTTAGGCCATGTACAATTTCATTTCTCATCTCTACGTGCGTACCATAGGTTAGCAGGGCGTTCATCCTATTTTCCTTATCCACCGCAAGCTCATAGGAAAGCTTTAGGTTTATCTTTTCATGAAAGTCTTTGGGCCGTACCTCTACATGTCCTTCGTATTTGATATCCTCCAAAACTTCGTTTTCAAGTTTTGGATGTATATCTATCTCACTATCAAAGCCATATCGCTCTAGCGCCTTCATCAAAAAATCAACTAAATTTTTCTTTTCCGTATAAAAATTAGCGACTAGACTCTTTCCCTTCTCCTTGGAAAACCCTCGAGAAAAAGACCTTATTTCACTCCTTATAAAATCTGTCAAATACGACTCAAAATCGGTGTACGCCATGGTTTGGACTATAAGGTCACCACATTTTTTTCCCAATGAATCTTTTGGCAGGCCGGTATTGAACTCTAGCCGAAGGTTTACCGTCAGTTCCATGGTATTTTCCCCTTCTTGAAGTGCACAGTCTTTTATATTTAAAGAGGAATGGGACCCAAGATCTAGGAGGTAGTAATTATAAGAGCGTAAAATTTTATTGAAAACGCCCGGAGTTTTGGTCACTTCGTTCTTTTTCAGGTCGAAGACCAGCACGCGCTGATATTCTTTCAAACGTAGCCCTATTTCAGCTTCATCAATTTGCCTAATAATATTGGCCAGTGCATTTAATTTACCCATGATTTCTTCGATTTTCTTTATTGGCTTGGTTAAATAATTTTAGGAGTTCGATCAAGTATTGCCTCCTAAGTTGATAATTTTTCCGTTCTGATCTTTTGTTCTCTCTTAACAGCTGAATTGAGTGTTGTAAGTACTCCTCTTTCTTCAAGCGTAAATGTGCAATCAACATCTTGTACTGTTCTTTGGTGGCGTTTTTTACCACTGCCGAAATAAAAGTGGTCAGTATTTCACTATTATTGGCGTTGCCCGTATCGTTCCCATTGGGATCAAAAGTCAATATCAGATGGTATTCTTCAATATACTTTGCGATATTTCTAGTAATGTATTCTGGTATATAGGCTTTCACATTTTCCTTTTCACCAATGTTATCTTCTTCAAAGTCTATATTGATGAAAATTGCGGTATAGATACTTTTATCAAACAGTAGTTTGGTAAAGCGATCGATGTATTCAGAATTATTTTCCGCAGTAAGGGATTTAAAAAAAAGAAAGGCCGGGGGTGAAACTCCATAGATTGAAAGATCGGCAGACTTATAAGTCATCAATGCCAAGTCATGTATGTAATAACTGCAGTATTCAAAAAAACGCAGTTTGAAGTCTTTTTCAGATTTTATGGCCTCTTTCCACTCGGAGACGACTTCCAAAACATCATGGATATTGGCATTTTCGTTGGTGCTTAACTGTAAAATTAGTTGGTAGGCATATTGTTGGTACTTTCCCTCAACATCTTCAACAATGATCTTTTTTAACCATCGATACATATCAAAATGTTGAGAGTAGTTTTCCCGTTCGGAAACTTCCTCTATCAGGTCTAATAACACATCTAAAAAACCATTGTGGATCAAGAGATCAAAAAAGTTCTCGACCATGGTATCCAAATGATCATATTTTAAGATTTCATGGATTAAATCGGCCAATCTTGTTATAAGGCGCGTTCTGTTTCTAGAAAATACCTTTACCCAATGTTCTTTGTTACTGTTGTCAACAACTTTTGACCTGATCTGTTCACGTCGTTGGTCATCTTGTAGAATAATATCGATCAGCGTAGAGGTACCATAGTGTTCTGGGTCTTTGGATGCCATGGAAGCCAACAACTTAACAAAACTTGCCAAAAGCCCGGAGGAACCTTCATATAATAAAAAAAAGTCTGAATACAGTAAATACTCAAAGTTCGTTTGTACGTAAATAGCGTCGTAGGTCTCAAAATAATGCTTTAGATCTCCCTGAAGGTACGGATCTAAAAACCCTACTATTTGTTGTTTGTTTTCGGCGATTCTAGTACCTAGGTGTTTGGCCTTAAATATACTATTGTAATTTTCTACCCAATCAGATGTAAAGGAAATTGGCAGTTTTTTTCTTTTTCCAGATTTTCCCTTCTTTTTAATAAGGGGTATGAGTGCATCTTTTTTTCGGGTATAAAAATCAACCAAACCCCGAAAATCCTTCAATTTTAAATTCGGGAAATAAGTAGCTAAAAAAACAACCACTTTGCCGGTAGAGTCTTTAAAATCAACCAACGCATTCGCCTTGATCGTCTTTACCTCTTCTATCGACGTTTTGTCTATTCGTCCAGTAACGTGTTCCAACAGGCTGCCCCTATCCACATACGAGCACAGTATATTGTAAAAAGCGAAATCGTTTTTTGGATGCTCCCAAAGGCCATCTGATCTTTGTTCTTGAATTTTTTTCTCCAATGAAAGAACCTCATTCGCCGTCTTTTCAACGAACTCGAACAAAAAAGTTCTTAAAAAATCTAATTCAAAATAGAAGTTGGGCTTTTTCACTGCTGACATACTTTCGGAGTCGGTAGACCGGTACACTAAAATCACATGGCGCTTTTTCTCCCTTAGCACTTCTGTGTAGATATTTATCTGTAACTCACTGGTTGCAATAATCTTACTGTGCTGTGGTCGTCCAATTTCTGCTATTACTATTTCTGCCTCGTTGCGCCCAATCTCCAAATCCAGAAAAAAATGATGCCCCCCTAGGTTTCTATTGTACTTTTCCAAATCAAAATGCACCGAATTCTTGTTCTTAAAACCTGTAGAAGCAAGAAGGGTATTGACCATTTCGGTATTCGCTTTTTCGCTAGGGGAACAAATTAGAATGAAATGATTCTTCCGAAGCTGATCAAGGTATTTTTTAACCGTATCTTCAGGGAACAGCTCTTTCCTAAATGGGGTTCGCTTTGGAAACGCACTGATACAACTCTCTAAAAGTGCTATTCGTTTACTCTCACGATAATTATCGATGTTCTTGAGTTCTTCAGATTTGGTTTCAGCTTTTTCGGTACCATTCACTCGAATCTGTATGCCTCCCTTGTTCTTATCGATATTATTATTGATGGTCTTGTTTGTTTGACCATCTTCGGCGGTCTCCCGCTCCAATTTCGAACCTTCTTCCTGGCTTTCCACAAAAGAATCCGAAAAACGATCTCCGGTATTCTTAAATTGTTTTTCCTCTTTATTTTGTCCCATCCTACATCTTAATTTGTATTCCTCCCTTGTTCGTTTTTATATAGTTGTTCAACACCTTATTGCTCTTTTTGATGTACTTCTTGATCCTCTTCTTATGCGCCAAGAACGGTTGATTATCCAGTGGTATCCGTTCTTCCATTTTTGTTTTGCATTGAAGTGCAATTTCTTGTGCATTATCATTGTACATCTCATAAATCGTATGATCAGATACATCGGGTAATTCACTATCATCTAATCGTAATGGCAACAAATAGGCCTTGGCATCTCGTTTTACTCCTTGGATTATTTGTCGCTCGATTTTCGTCCACTTCTTTTTCAAATAACTTTCAGATACCAGCACCAAGGCGTAGCGAGCTTGGTATTTATATACTTCGACCACCACATCCATAAGGTCTTTGCCCCAATTTTGCGCACTGAAATTTTTGTAGTTGTAGACCTTTAGGCCCAATGCCGTCATTTCGTCGGCGAGTTCCGTTGCAATGGCAATATCTTCCTCAGCAAAAGAAATGGCTACATCATATTGGTACTGTTTGTTCATCGGTAGAAATTTAAGGGTACTAATCTATCGAGTGCTTGGTGTTTATTCAATCCCCACTTGTGGGTATTTTTGAAATAAATTCTCTAACAAGCCATCGTTCGATGTTTTCTATGTAGTATTTTTATAAATTCGTCGTAAGAATTTATGAGGAATTTCGCTTTTACCGATGTTTTAAAAAATCCCTATGGATGGGTATTTTAATTCATTATTTCTTTTCGCAGTTTTGGCAGAAGAACCAAAAAACTACGATTATGAAAACAAAAAAATTGAACCCTTTAAACCTTACGTTGACTGTTAGCCTTAGCAAGGCAGATGAAAGTAGAATGCAATTGGTATATGCTTCGCAGGTATACCAAACTTTTTTCTGTGTTTTTGGTGCTTTCGACATAGATCGTTCTGAGACCGATGCTTTAAAAATCAAAGGGGTTTATTTACAACTTATTAATTACAAAGGGGCTCTAAATTTAGGAATTACAGGGGTAAGTGACCCTCAAACGCTATCTATTATAAGGGATACTAAAACTATTAATACAGGATTGCAGATCAATTTTAAGATCAAGGCGATGGAAGAAAGTGCTATTGTCAAATACTATGGGTTTAACGAAGCCAAAACACTTCAAAACGCTAACGACCTTTTCTTTCAAAGAGTTTTAGAGCCACTTGATACCGAAAAAACGAGAGGCATTACCCCTAACGGTATCTTCGATTCAGAATTTTATGAACGTGATGGGCTTTACACCAGAAAAAAGACCCTGCGATTAGATGAAGATAGTACCGAAGGATTTTGGAATTTCGATAAAGAAAACAGGCGCTGGCACAAAGCCCCGAACAAAATCGAAGCGATCGCCAAGATCCAAACAAAAGAAACAACATACCATACAGGTGAAGCAGTTGAAATAGAAACCTTGGCACCTAGGGCACCGGGTGGCAGATGTCCAAAATCTAAAAGTATTGCCAAATATTAGCAAGAGAAGTACGTATTTATTGGTTGTTCTGTGTAGTATGCTCTTATCTCAAGGGTATGCTGCAACAGATTTGACCCGTTTTGATGCGTTTTTCTTCCATCTAAAGAATTTAGAATTATCGAAAGCAAAAGATGACTTAGCTACCATTCCACAAAACGAGATTGCCAAAGTACTGGAAAGCCTCGTCGACTTAATGTATGATGCTGGGCAAAATAGAGTCGAGGAATATTACAATCTTTCGCCAAGCAATCTTAGCGATTTAACTATCTGCTTAGAATTGTTGCTAAAGGGGTATAAAGACCTGTACTACCATTCTACGCAAACAAGTTCTTATCAACATTTCAGTGAAGGGTACGTACTGGCAAAAAAGATGGGTTATGAACCCTTGGAGCGACAATTTCTTTTAGGTCTACTAGAATTGTATCACTCAGAAATTTTGCAGAGCAATCAACAATATGCTTCCTACCTATTAGATTTTGAGAACCTGATCATCGATGATATTGATCGTTTTTGGTTCTTGCTCTACAACTCTATCTTAGACTCTAAAACTATTAGCGAAATTGATAAACTATCTTCCTCTAGTCTTGATGAACTGACCCATTTGGTAAGCAACACAACTTCCCTAAGCAATGAACTGCTTACAAAATTTTATTATGAAAAAGGGGTGTATTACGGTTTTGACAACAACTACGAGGAAGCACGTTCTTATTATGCCAAGGTAATCCCGAATGCTAAAAAACCCTTTCTAAAATACATGGTTTTTGGTTCGTTTCTTCGATTAGGAGTCCTAGCAAGCGAGGAAGACGATTTGAACGCAGCTTTGCGACTAATGGATTCTGCCAGTACGTACATCAATAAAAGAGATACGCTTAAGAGTGCATTTTATATAGATAGATACAAGGCCGAATTTTATGCCAGGTCCAAACAATTTGATTCGGCCTACAGCTTTTTGGACAAATCGCTCGTCGCTGAGTATCAACTGCAATACCGGAAAAACTCATTAGAGATTTCAAGAATGAATGTGCTCTACGAGACCGAAAAAAAGGAACGCCAATTATTGCAGGAAAAGCAGCGTACCAAACAAAATCAAAACTTCTTAACCGTTGCGCTTGCCATTATCGTATTGGGAAGTATGATTGCCATTTTACTTCAAAAAAACAATTCGAAAAAACAGCGATTGGCAGAACAAGAGCATGAAATACAGAAACAAAAAATAGAGACTTTATTGAAAGAGCAAGAATTACTCAGCATAGATGCAATGGTCGAAGGGCAGGAAAAGGAACGACAACGGGTAGCAAATGAGCTTCATGACGACCTTGGGAGTTTAATGGCTACTGCCAAATTACATTTTGATGGTATTGCAATTGATAGGAAAGATACTTCCCTTAACACATTAGGTAAGCTTCTAGAACAAGCCTATGAAAAGGTCCGGGGCATCGCACACTCTAAAAATTCAGGGGTGATGGCCAATGAAGGACTCATTCCCGCCTTGAAAAAAATGACACGATTGATTTCTGAAACCAGTAAAATCTCTATTGAAGTCGAAGATTTTGGATTGCAAGAACGAATGGAGAACTCCTTGGAGCTTACCATGTTTAGAATCATTCAAGAGTTGACAACCAATATCATCAAACATGCCGAAGCAACCAAAGGTAGCATTCATTTGACCCAACATGAAAATAGCCTGAATATTTTAATAGAGGACAACGGAGTCGGTTTTGATCTGTCAGAAGTTAAAACCCATAAAGATGGCATTGGCATTTATAACATTGAAAGACGAATAGAACATTTAGGAGGAAATTTCACAATTGATAGCAGTCTTGGAAAGGGCACCACCATAATAATAGACATCCCGATATGATAACAGTAGCAATAGCCGAAGACCATCAAGCACTCATTGATGGTATACATTCTTATTTAGAATATGAAGAAGATATTAAAATTGTTGGCCATGCCAACGACGGGGAGGCATTGCTAGAGGTGGTAAAAAGAAAGCAGCCCAAAGTGGTGCTTTGTGATATAAGAATGCCAAAGATAGACGGTATGGCAGCAACACGAATTATCAAAAAAGAATATCCCCAAACAAATATAATCGCCTTTACCATGTTTGATCAAGAAGAGGCTATTCGTCAAATGATAGAAGCAGGTGCCGTAGGTTATGTCCTAAAAAACTCCTCCTTACAAATTGTGCTTGAAGCCATTCGGTTGGTTGCCGCGGGAAAGACTTATTACGACAAGAAGATACACCTTCCCACTGCTGAAAAAAATACTTCGAAAAGCATATTGTCTTCTAGGGAAAAACAAATAATGGGCCTTATCGCAAGGGGCACAACTTCCCATCAGATCGCCGAGCAATTATTTATCGGTAAAAGTACGGTAGACACCCACCGCAAAAACATGATACGAAAATTAGGACTGAGCGGTGCCGGCGAATTGCTTCGTTACGCCTTGGAAAGAAAGTACGATTTCTAAACCACCTTGCTTTTTCTGACTTAAAAATCCCCACCAATGGGGATTTTTTTGTGCTTGCATCTCTGTTAGATTTGAACAACTAAAAACCCCTATACTATGAAATCTATTGACTTATGGCTGGCCCTGTTCGGTTTTCTTGGTGTTTGTGTCCAAGAAGTCATCCACTGGGTCGATCTTAAACAAGAATTGGGTCCCAGAGTAAAAATAACGCGATCTTTTGATTATTGGGTCATTACGATTATCAGTGCGATCGTATTTGGGCTTGCTACAGCGATTATTTCAACCAATTTATATGAAGGCTTGAGTGCTAAAAATTCATTGACCATTGCGACCGGCTTTGCATTTCCTTCGGTGATTAAAACACTCTCGAAAGTGGTATTGAAAATTATTAATCCCGGTGAATTAAATATGAAGAAATCACCTGTGCTTTTTGAAATTAAAAACTACTTTAAAATATACTGATTATGCCAAAAGGGTACGCACTACATATTGGGTTAAACTACGTAGACCCCGACCACTATGGCGGGTGGGAAGGAAAGCTGAACGCTTGTGAATACGATGCAAAAGACATGCAACAAATAGCTATTAATGCAGGGTTCGATACCACCACCCTATTGCGCGAGAAAGCCACCAGAACTTCAGTGATAAACAAAATAAAAGAAAGATCTAAAAAAATTGAATCAGGCGATATTTTCTTGATCACCTATTCCGGACATGGCGGAAGTTTAAGAGACACCAATTCGGACGATGCCGATGGGAGGGACGAAACTTGGTGCCTCTTCGATGGTCAATTAATTGATGACGAGTTGGCAAATTTGTGGGCACTATTTCCTGAAGGAAGTAGGGTACTCTTATTTTCCGATAGCTGCCATAGTGGTACTATGACCAAGAATTTTAGCCAGTTTGCAGGGGCCCAAGCCTTTAATAATATAAAGGCTATTCCCGAAGATACAGCCCGCAGTACCTATTACCTGCACCAGCATTTTTATGACAGAATAGTCAAAAAAAATAGCAAATTGAATGCCATTGCCTGCAGTGTAAAGCTAATTTCAGGTTGCCAAGACGATCAGTCTTCTTACGATGGGGAAAGCAACGGGCAGTTTACCGAGGCCTTAAAAAACGTTTGGAACGATGGAAGCTTTAACGGCAACTATGCCGTATTTCATCGAAAAATACTTCAGCGGATAAACAACCCTGACCAACTTCCCAACTACACGAATGCCGGGGTACTTAATACAGCATTTGACAAGCAAAAACCATTTTCGATTTAAGATTAACAAAAACCCTATGAATAAAAAGGCATTGATCGTTGGCGTTAACTATTACGAAAGTATCGCACCGTTATATTGTTGCGCGAATGATGCACTTGCCTTCAGTGCCATGTTGGAATACAACGCCGACCACGAAAAGAATTTCCATAGTAAGGTAATTTCTGCCAAGGACCCAAACACCCTAATTACCAGAAATAGGTTAAAGCAGGAAATCAACACGCTATTTTGCGAAAACATAGATATCGCATTGTTCTACTTTTCTGGGCACGGACATGTAGAAAATTCCGGAGGATACTTGGTCACCTCGGAATGTATTCAAGGGGATGATGGCTTGGCAATGTATGAACTAATGAAAATTGTAAACGATTCACCGGCAGATACCAAAATAGTGATACTTGACTGCTGCTATTCTGGGAAACTAGGAGTAGACCTTTACGATGATACTATTTCAGAAGTAGGTGATGGCGTTACTATACTTTCTGCATCGGCACCCCATCGGCGAGCATTGGAAAAAGAAGGCAGGGGTGTATTTACTTCTTTGTTGATCGATGCTTTAAATGGAAGTGCTGCCGATATCCTTGGGAAAATATATTTAGAATCACTTTATGCCCATATTACTCCAGCCCTTAGTTTATGGGAGCAAACTCCCACTTGCAAACTAAGTATATCAGGATTGACGCTTCTTAGAGAAGTAGCACCTCCATTTCCCATCGTAGAACTGAAAAAGATTATAACCCTTTTTGACACCGCGGCCCAAATAATAGATTTAGACCCTTCCTTCGAACCCGAAAGTGCATCCGCTAGGTTGGAAAACACCAGAAAATTTGCGCTATTACAGCAATACAATCGGGTGAATTTGGTGATACCCCATGAAGCACCCCATATGTACCATGCCGCCATGTGGTCCAAAGGTTGTAAGTTAACAAGACTAGGAAGTTATTATTGGAATCTAGTGAAAAATAAAAAAATATAACCGCGGGATCCCACTATTGGAATTGCGTTTAAAACCGACATATGGAATCAAGACTATGGAATACCATCGAGGAAGCCTCTATCTATGACACAGATAAAGTGCTCTACCAAAACCATATGCTAGAACAATATAAAATGTATGTAGAAATGGCAGATCGTATTAGTCAACGAAGAAATTTGACCAATGTTTTCTGCCTTACCTTATGTTCTTCAATAATCACGGTAATCGGGTTTTCACTGGTCAATATCCTGGCTATTACAGCAGTTGTACTGCCTTTTTTTTCAGCATTGGGCGTTGTATTATCGGTTACTTGGTGGTGGTTGTTACGCTCTTATAGAAATTTGAATTCAGCAAAGTATAAAGTAATAGGGCAACTCGAAGAAAAACTTCCCGCAAGCCCCTATTGGGGGGCCGAATGGAAGGAATTGGGCGAAGGAAAATCACTAAAAAAATACCTGCCCCTGACCGTATTGGAACAGTTTGTTCCGATTTTGTTTCTGCTCTTTTATTGTGGTTCTCTTATTAAAACAATCATCTAATTCGAATGAAAGTATTTTTAAGTTCATCCTCTGAAAGTAAAAACATTGCAGAATTTGCCAGTGAAGTATTGGCAGATATAGATGGGGCACAGCCAAGGGCCTGGTGGTACCCGGACGTATTTACTCCCGGTATCAGTTTTTTTGAGGCCCTGACCGAGATTAAAAACAAGGTAGATTGTGCCATTGTCATATTCTCTGAAGACGATCAAACGTATTCTAGGGGCAAGGTACAAGAATCTATTAGGGATAATATTCTCATTGAATATGGTTTGTTATCTGGGGAACTCTCCCGAAAGAATGTACTGGTTTTGGTGCATGGAGACCCAAAAATTCCACTTAATTTATGGGGAATGAATTTTCTAATGGTAGACAAAAATATCTCGAGAAATCTTTTCATGGCCAAGCATTCGCACCGAATTAAAAGCTGGTACGAAACCGTTTGGAAAAAAGAACGAAAAAGATCGTCGGTAGTCGAAATGCAAAAAGAAGTTTTTGCATATGTATTTAATAGATTAAACCCCTATCAAAATATTACATTGACTTTAGATTTTCTGAGAGAGCTTCCCAGCTCTACCGAGATTCAAGATATAAGCTATGTCTTACATCCGATGGACAGATTAATGCACAACTACGTAAATGTGCTCATAGAGAGCTGGATGCGGATTTATTTTGCATACAAAATAGAGAGCCCTTATATCGACCAGGAAGAAATAAAGCATCCCTATTGCATAGGTATTTCCTGTTCAGTCGACGAGGACGCATGGATGGAAGGAAATTATATCGTAGAAAATTCTAATATTGGAAAGGTATATCGTACAAAGCTTTTGTCGATTGTCAGAGATGCCACGATATCAAAAAATGCCTCAGAAAACCCTAATTTTGTTGTCAAAAATGAAGGGAGTGTGGTAGCTTTTCCGGTATTGTTTGCAGATGGAGCAAATGTTGAATGCCTAGGTGTCATTGGTATTAACTCCCCTAAAAAACGAGAGGTAACATCCAATAAGTATCAGAATCTAATAAAAGAGGTGAGCGTTATTTTCTCTTCTCTTTTCTACTCTTATGGCAAGGTATTACTTCTTCAAAATAAAAGTTTTGAAGAGGTTGTTAAGCAGTTGCGTTTAGAAATTGAACAGTACTTTCCGTATTCGCACTCTTAGAGTGCTAGAGATGAACATATAATAACCAGTATACAAAATATAGATGTTCGCAATACGGCCGGGCTTATAAGGGTCGCGGTGAAAAAAGGGTTTTTGGGGGAGGATCGTTTAGCGTGTATGTAGTATTTCGAATAGCATGTTATTCTTGACCCATAGTCGGGTTGACAAAAGAATTCGCATTAAACGAATGTACCGGCACATAGGTTTCAATAATGTATGGGGTGATTTTTTTTAAGGTTTCCCCATTGGTAGGATGAAGCCCCGGAGCGGTAAAAAACTCGATTTCGTTGGCCTTGTTCTTATAATACCATACCCGAGGCTTTCCCGTGGGCCAGAAAAAATCGTAGGCGGCATCTACCTTCACTTTCTTCATACTTTTTAAATCCACTTTGTTCAAAGGCTTTACTTCTGTTCCGAATTTTGAAAAGGGAGCCGTCTCACAAGAGACCTCCACATAGAGGGAATCGGCCCAGGCCATGCAGCTATTACTTTTGGGGTCGCTATTTGAAAAGTATGTTGGGTAATTTTGAATACCAATAAACAGGCACATCATTCCAAATGCAATACTGATGCTTATGATAAATCGGCGTCGCTTTCCATTTTCTTTTTTTGTTTTCAATTTCCCATCATCTACGGGAACAGTTGTACCTGTTGGTTTTTTCGCTCCGCGAGGTGACCCATCTTCGCTTGAGATTAAATCATCACTTTTCAAGTATTCCTGCAACGGCCTTGGTTGAAAATCAATTAGCCAGCTTATCAGATTAAGGTTTTTTTCACTAGTATTCTCAACCTCTCCTTTTAAAAAATTTTCAATAGACCTAAACTTTCCATCTCCGAAATTCTGTATCTGCCTTAGTTTATTTACATCACTCTCAAATTCAAAAAAACGATTTAAAATGTACTCATCGTTTTTTTCATTTCTTCTATTTAATAGATAGGCGCATGCATCTCTAATTTGACTTCTGGTTGGCTTCGCCAAATAACCTCTCATCTCACCCCCTTTTTCCTTTTTATATTTTTCTAAAACTTCCTTTTGATAGCTTTTACTTGTCTTTATTTCCATGGTTTGGTTGGAATTATTGGAATTATCAAGGAATTCCTAGGAACTATTGGAATCCTTGGAATCATCTATAAATATACCTTTTACATCGCTATAAATTTGCCTTAAGAATGAGTACCGCTATGTAAAGCTAACATAGCATTTCTAGAATAGTCATTCTTACACATATCTGTAAAGCGGCTGATTTTGGCCCATCGGAAAGTAGCCAAAAACGGCCGCTCGCAGATTTCACTTTCCACAAAAACAAGGAGTACTCCACCACTCACGGGTGGCTGGCAAAAAACAAATCTGGGAACATCCCGGACAGCCACCCCTTTGTTTAATCAGAAAAATTTTTAACTATGAGACGTATTTTTATAGCCGTTATGGCACTAGTATTCAACACTTTTTTATTTTCTTGTACCAACGAACCCATTGCCGAAACCGACCACCTGTATGAAACACAGGCGACCGAGGGGGACGATGGAGAAGTAGAACAAGATCCAGATGCCTAATCACGTGAAAGTTAGTTCTTACATTTGATCGGCCTTTTTACTAATTTTGAGGGATGAAGCATTTTATTGCCTTGTCCCTCTTTTTTGTATTTACTATTATTTGGAAAGGGGGTAACTCAAACACAACGGTCAAAAACGATTCTTATCGGGTTTCAGATTCCACATCTTTGAAGGCTCTTGAAGATACTACTAAAACATTCGGAAGGCAGAAAAAATACGATAGTGCCACCGTTTATGCCAGAAAATTGCTATGGCTAGCGACCGCCCAGTTTGATAGTTTGTATATGGCCAATGCCAATCACAGATTGGGCTTTTATAAAAAAAAGAAAAATCAACTAGACTCTGCATTCTTTTTCTTTAACCAATCCCTTAAAATCAGTATCAATTTAAATGACAGCCTGTCTGCCGGACAACGACTATTGGATATGGCAAATATCCAAAAAGGACTTGGCGACTTCGATGGTAGTAACGAAACTGCTGTAGATGGACTAAAATACCTTAACAATACACAACAGGTGGAAGCAATTTCTGGATTGAACCACGTGGTATCGGTTTCATTTAAAGAGTTGGGAGATTATAGTGAAGCTTTAAGATGGAACGACAAGGCGTTAAATACGGCATTACCCGGCAAGGAACATGAAAGAAACATCCGGGTTTTCAACAACACAAGAGCCAATATCCTAGCGAGACAACAAAAGTATCCCCAAAGTGTTTCCTTGTTACGGCAATTATTAAAAGATGCTAATGCTATAGACAGTAAAATCGAATCTTCAAGGATTTTGTGCAATCTAGGAGTCGTCAAATGGCTGGAAGACCCAGATAATACCGAAAGTGAAGCATTGCTTCTACAGTCCCTGGAAGAAAGAGAAAAACTTCATACCGTTTCAGGGCTCATTTCCAGCCATATCCATTTGGCCGAATACTATACTATTAAAAACCCTACGTTAGCCCTAGAACATGCTTCCAAAGCCCAAAGTTATGGCATACAATTAAAAAACCCTATGTCGATACTTGAAGCTTTGGGTTTACAAATCTCACTTAAAGACGAACTGAAGCTTAATGCTACAGCAGAGGCGATTTTATATAAAAAAATTAACGAGCGTTTACAGGAAACCAAGCGAAAGATCAACAGTATTTATGTTACGACCAAATATGAAAATGATGAACTTTCCCAAAGAAACTTGCTTTTAAAGGAGGTAGCAGATAAAAAAGAAAAACAGAATACCATTTATCTTTTTAGCATTCTACTTTTATCGGTAGCCGGTGCATTTTTATGGTATTATTTCAAACAACGCAACAAACACCTACAACAAGAAAACAAAACCGCTCGACTGGAAGCATCCCATGAAACGGAGGCCGAACTTTCCCGTAGACTGCACGACGGGATCGGGGCCACTCTCAACCATGGAATGTCTCTTGTGCAAAACAATGCGGACAAATCGGAAATTTTGGACATCTTGGACAGTGCCTACCAGCAAAGCCGCGATTTTTCCCGGGAAATCAACGATGTAGAGACCGGTACCCATTATAGCGAGGAACTATTGGGGATGTTGGGATCCCGAAAAGCACCCAAAGTAAAACTATTTATAAGCGGATTAAAACAACTCGATTGGACCCCGATTCCCACGCTTACAAAAACCACCCTCTACAAAGTACTACAAGAGCTCATGATCAATATGGGAAAACACAGCCAAGCGGAGCAAGTATCGGTCGTATTTAAAAAAACCGCGACCACCCTTGAAATACATTATGCAGATGATGGTGTAGGGGCTTCCAAAAGTAGCCTTATTACTAAAAATGGCCTTCGGAATACAGAAAAGCGTATTCAAGCCATTGGCGGAAGCATTACTTTTGATTCTGAAACGGGAAAAGGTTTTAAAGCCACCATTGCCGTGCCCCAATAAAAAGAAATAGTATGTTTAAAAAAGTTTTGATCGCCGAAGATTTCCAAGCTACCAATTTGGGAATAGTGGATACCCTTCGCGAAAAATTAACGATTGAAGATATCCAGGAAGAGTTGTATTGCGATAAGGCCTTGACGCGCATTAAAGTGGCAAAAAGCCAAGCGCAGCCTTTTGAATTGCTCATCACCGACCTATTGTTCAAAGGTGATCATGTAACACAAAAACTTCACTCGGGGGTTGAGCTTATTGCCGCGGTACGGCAGGTACAGCCCCAATTAAAGATCATTGCCTATTCTATGGAGGACAACCCCGTAAAAATTAATGTCCTTTTTAAGGAACACCACATCAATGGATATGTATGTAAGGGAAGGCATGGACTACAGGAACTTGTCACCGCCATACGAGAGGTATACCACAATCGCACCTTTTATTCCCCCGAGGTGAACCTGCAAATGAATAACAACGTTTTTGAGTTGGAAGCATTTGACCTCGATATTCTAAAGGACTTAGCAAACGGACTCACCAAAAAGGAAATTGCCTTAAAGCTAAGAGACCAACACATCTCGCCCAATAGTGAAAGCACCATTGACAAACGGGTAAGCCGTCTTTTCGATGAGTTTGGCGCCAAAAACACCAACCACCTCATCGCCAAACTGGTGAAATTGGGTAAAATCTGACCTATATAATTCCT
>CALLVX010000035.1 GCA_938010765.1 uncultured Flavobacteriaceae bacterium
TTCCACCTGTTTGATCGCGAATACAATCTGCGATTCCGAATACTTTGATCGTCTCATAAGCAAATAGTTGTTTAAAGTTAAACATTTATTCGCCCTGATTTCTCTACTTTTAAACTGTCCGGTTTAACGGGAGGAGGTCAGTACCAAGTACAAACCGCCTTTGCCGGAAATTTTATTCTAAACTAATAGGAGGTACTAAAAAAGGTGTCCAAGATTATCCAAATTTGAAGAATTCGGACAGATTCAACGTCCTTTGGAGTGTTCCTTTTGATATTCTGTAGGTGTTTTTCCAGTAAACTTTTTAAAAGCGGAGTAAAAAGTAGACTTTGAGTTAAATCCGCATTCCAGACCAATGGAGACCATGGTGTACTTTTCAAAATCGGGGTTCTCCAAAAGTTTTTTGGCATCTTGCACTCGAAGTCCGTTTACATAATCGGAAAAATTACAAGCGCTAAACTGATTGATCAACGACGAGAGCTTACCGGTACTAATACCTAATTCATCTGAAAGCTTCTCTAGACTTAAACCCGGATCAAAATACCGTTGCTTATCTACTATGTAAGAGTGAATCTTTTGATATTCCACAGCTTGCCGATCCTCTTTTTGTGGTAGCTGGTTCTCTTTCTTCAGAAGACCCTGTTCTTTTTCAGTGTCTCTAATCTCTTTTCGCAATACAATACGATCTTTTAAGACCACATACCTAAAAAAAGCTTGGTACCCTATCCAATAAATCAATACAGACGACGCGATTCGCAAGGGATAATAACTATAAGGAGCCTTAATAGTATCCGAAAATATATTCAACAGCACCGCAATTGACCATAGAAGAAAGATAAGTGCTCCCCATTTCATAAAACGTTTGACCCATTTAAGATCATCAAAGGCAAGTATTGCAGGATATAGTTCAGGACTTCTAAATATTAACTGTATCGCTTTCTTAAAAATAAATAAAGAATAAAGCAATGTAATGGCATCTTCGATCGCATTGTACATAGGAATTATCCTTTCCTCTAGCATTCCCTCCTTTACAAGCATCAATACCGCACTACGTACCAGCAGTTCTAAAATGAAAATTACAACAGTGAGTCGAAGGTAGGGCACCCTTTTTTTTTCAATCCTCAAATAAAAAATCAAAAAAGCATAAAACATGGGTAAGATCAATACATACCAGGGAAAGACAAAATGCTTAAGAAAAAAAACATCAAATACCATCCCTTTTGAAATCAACCAGGATTGTAAATTGTTCAGTGAAAGAAAAAATACCAGTAGGTTGAGGAAAACAATCGGTTTTTCGATTCTTTTACGGGCCAGGAAGGTGCCTACATTAAAAATGAAACCATGAACCGAGCCTACAATCAGGAATAAATTCAAAACAGCGGAAACATCCATACCTTCTTGAATTTGTGCTTGGTTTTATCTATTAAAATTACTTTTCGAACTTAATGGTTATTAGCATGGTACGCAAACGAATTAAATCGAGGCATTATGAAATCCTGCCGTAGCTTTTGCATTGTTGTTATCTTTTTCACCCTTGACTTCTCCAACGCGTCTTTCTTCATCTTCCCGCGTTTTTTTACGTAAAACAATCTGATCTTTGAGAAGAGCATATCTAAAAAATGCTTGGTAACCTGTCCAATAAATCAATATCGATGATGCTATTCGCAAGGGGTAGTAACTGTGAGGTGCCTTAATAGTGGCAGAGAATATGTTCAAGAATACGGCCACTCCCCATAAGGCAAATATTATGCCTCCCCATGTCACAAAACGTTTGATCCATTTAAGATCGTCTAACTCCAAAATAGAAGGGTTTAACTGAGGGTATTTGTATATAAGTAAAATTACTTTGACAAAAATAAAGAGTGAGTAAAATAAGGTTACTGCATCTTCGATTGCATTATAAAGCGGAATGGAGCCCGGGTCAAAACGCCCTTGATCTACCATAATCAGAAACAGGCTTTGTCCAAAAAATTCTCCTATAAAAACAACTATTGAGAAACCCAAAAAGGACTTTCGAATCTTTTCCAATCCCAAATAATGAATCAAAAAAGCATAGAACATGGGTACAATCATCACATACCAAGGAAACACAAAATTCTCTAGGAAAAGCACGTTCGAAACAAACCCCTTGTCAATCAACCACGATTGTAAATTGTTCATAGAAAGAAAGAAGACGAACAGGTTTAAAAAGACCACCGGTTTTTCGATTTCCTTGCGCGATAGAAAAGTAGCAATATTAAAAATGAATCCGTGAATGGCCCCGGCAATCAATAAAAAATTCATCACAATGGATATGTCCATAGATCTATTATACTAAAAATTAACCATTCATACGAAGCAGCTCGTCAATATACTCCCTTTTGTTCGATAATCGGGGTACTTTATGCTGCCCTCCTAATTTGCCTTTCGATTTTAACCAATCGTAAAAAAGATTCTCTCTTGCCATATGTACCTTGGGCATCTTTAAAGTGATATTATTATAACGCTTCGCTTCATAATCGGAATTTAATGATTTCAAGGCATTATCTAAAAACTCGGTAAAATAGGCAATATCTTCCGGTTTTTTCCTGAATTCAATAATCCATTCATGTGCCCCCTTTTCTTTTCCGGACATGAATATGGGGCCAGCGGTATAATCCACTATTTCCGCGCCTGTTTTGGTGCAGATGCTCCGTAAGGCTTCTTCCGCATTTTCAATAATCAATTCTTCCCCGAAAACATTGATATGGTGCTTGGTACGTCCGGTTACTTTTATTCTATAGGGGTCTATAGAAGTAAAACGCACGGTATCCCCTATTTTATAACGCCATAGTCCGGCATTGGTAGTAATCACAATTGCGTAATTGATATTCATCTTTACCTCCCATAGCGGAATGGCCTTTTGCGATTCGGTTCCATACGCATCCATCGGAATGAACTCATAAAAAATACCATAATCCAACATTAGCAACAAATCATCCGCATTATTGCGATCCTGAATGGCAAAAAAGCCTTCAGATGCATTATAGATTTCGTAGTACTTAAAATTTTTCCGAGGAAGTAATTTCTGGTACTGTTCCTTATACGGACTAAAATTTACTCCTCCATGAAAATAGACCTCTAAGTTTTCCCATACTTGGAACAAATGGTCTTTCCCGGTCTCTTGAAGTACGTTGTTCAACAATACCAACATCCATGAGGGAACCCCTGCAAGGCTAGTAACATTTTCTTGGGTACTTTCCTTGATAATTGCGTATAATTTACTTTCCCACTCGCTCATGAGCGATACCTTGTTACTAGGAGTGCTACTAAACTCGGCCCAAAGTGGCATATTATCAATAAGGATGGCCGAAAGATCACCAAAAAAAGAGCCATTATCTTCATAGAGTTCCTTACTACCACCCAATCGTAAACTCTTCCCCTTAAACAACTGGGAATTCTCATTGTTGTTCAAATAGAGACACAATAAATCCTTCCCCGATTTGTAATGACAGTCTTCCAACGCCTCGGCGCTTACCGGTATGAATTTGCTTTTGGCATTTGTAGTACCGCTACTTTTCGCAAACCATTTGATCTCAGTAGGCCAAAACAGATTTTGTTCTCCCCGACGTGTACGCTCGATCATAGGTTCGATTTCCTCATAGGAAACAATAGGCACCCGTTCTCGGAAGGTATCATAGTTAGAAATGGATTCAAACCCATGTTTTTTACCAATTTCCGTATCCCCGGCCAATCCTATCATCTGATACAACACCTCTTCTTGTACCTCATTTGGGTATTTCAAGAAAAGTTCGATTTGATGGTAGCGCTTTTTAAGCAACCATGAAGCAATCGAATTGAAAAGGGGTATTGGCATTTTTAGGTATCTTTGGTTCACTAAAATAGCTTTTCTAACGCTTACTTTCAAATAGAATTTACAATCCAATTTTAGATTAATGCAGTACGAAGGAGTATTACAAAAAATGCAGACCGAGCTAGGGAGTCCGATTCAATATTATCTGGTCTTCGAAAATGATTTTTTACACCTCAACCAGCTCCTGAACAAGGTCTTGAAAATTGATTTCATTAAGTTCCAATGTCTTAATTGTGGCCGTGATCGTACCATATACAGACAAGGCTTTTGCAAAAATTGTTTTTTTGAGATTCCCACAGCCGGGGATTGGATTATGCGCCCCGAACTCAGCACTGCGCATTTAGACAAAGAAGATCGTGACCTTGCCTATGAAAAAAAGGTACAGTTAAAACCGCACATTGTATACTTGGCCAATTCGAGCAATATTAAGGTTGGCGTTACTAGAAAAACACAGGTACCCACAAGATGGATCGATCAAGGTGCCCATGAAGCCATCGAAATTGTAGAGGTACCCAATCGGTATCTGGCCGGTATCACCGAAGTTGCCCTAAAAGATCATGTGGGCGACAAGACGAACTGGCGTAAAATGCTCACGAATGCCATAGAAGATAAAAACCTGGTCGAGTGGCGTAATAAACTAAGACAATATATTCCCGAAGAAGCATCGGAATATTATATTGAAAGTAATGCCGAGACGCATCTAGAATTCCCGGTGCTCCGATATCCTGAAAAGGTCAAAAGTCTTAATTTGAGTAAAACGCCCAGTTACCATGGTATCTTAAAAGGCATCAAGGGGCAGTATCTTATTTTTGAAGACGATACGGTATTCAACGTTCGCGGCAACGAAGGGTTTTATGTTGGGCTTACGATTGCCTAGACAGTTTCCTTGGTATGCGTATCGGCTAATTTGGCACTGACGAATTGCACTTTACCAAGCATTTAAAAATCAAAAATGATTAAAAAAATCTTCGCCCTTCTGCCAGTCCTTGTTCTTACGCTCTCTTGCAATACCGATCAGGTAAAGGCCGATTTAATTCTTATAAATAGTATTATCTGGACCGGTAATCCCGACCATCCATCGGCAGAAGCAATGGCCATTAAGGCAGATACCATCGTCGCCATTGGCAGCGCTGCCGAAATACAACAATTCAAGGGGGCAAAAACCAAAATCATAGATACTGACCGGCAATTCGTAACACCAGGCTTTATCGATGCCCATGTGCACCTTTTAATGGGTGGCAATGCGCTGCTTAGCGTGGCATTGAGAGATGTAAATACCCAAAAAGAATTCATATCAAGAATTGCTTCGTACGCGCAAACACTTGCTCCGAACGAGTGGATAGTGGAAGGGAATTGGGACCATACCCTTTGGGGCGGTGAACTACCTTCCAAAACATGGATCGACGAATTCACGCAAAACAATCCGGTCGCGATTTACCGCATGGACGGCCATATGATCCTCGCCAATTCCGTAGCATTGAAAATCGCTGGTATTGACGAGGATTCCCCAGCGGTACCCAATGGGGAAATAGTTCGAAACCCCGATGGTACCCCTACAGGTATCTTAAAAAGTGAAGCCATGTATTTGGTACTCAATAAAATCCCGCCGCTGAGCCAATCGCAGAAAGAGCTTGCCATTCAAAAAGCACAGGATTATTTGGTATCTCAGGGCGTCACTTCCATTCATGATGTTGACAGTTTGGGCGGCTTTGCAATACTGCAAAAAATGCAAAAGGCCAAAGACCTTAAAATACGAATCTATGCTGCCGACCCCTTGGGCAAATGGAACACATTGACAAATGAAAGTAGGGTACAGACCAAATGGCTAAAGAACGGACTCCTGAAAGGCTTTGTCGACGGGTCGCTCGGCTCCCACACAGCCGCGTTTCTAGCTCCCTATACCGATAAGGCGGCAGATTCTGGTATATTCATTAATGATGTAGAACTGATCTACCAACAGGCGCTGGAAGCCGATAGACAAGGGCTACAAATAACCGTACATGCCATCGGGGACAAAGCGAACAAAGAACTACTCGATACCTATCAAAAACTCATCAAAGAACAAGGCCCTTTTGACAGAAGGTTACGGATCGAACACGCCCAACATTTGGCACCGGAAGATATTCCCCGATTTTCTAAATTAAAGGTAATCGCCAGTGTGCAACCATACCACGCCATTGATGACGGCCGATGGGCCGAAGAACTGATCGGCCCTGATCGAATTCGTACCACCTATGCGTTCAACTCTTTGCTACAAAATGGCGCGATGCTAACCTTTGGAAGCGACTGGCCCGTGGCGCCGGCTTCGCCCCTACTTGGCATTTATGCAGCTACTACCCGCCGTACGTTGGATGGCCAAAAACCAAATGGTTGGATACCCAAGGAGAAAATCAAGGTTGAAGAAGCGCTATTGGCCTATACGCGCAATGCAGCCTACAGTTCTTTTGATGAGAAAATTAAAGGCACATTGGAAGTGGGTAAACTAGCCGATTTTGTAGTAATGAGTCAGGACTTAAGAACTATTGAGCCAGAGACCATTAAAGATGTAACCGTTCTACAGACGTATGTTGGTGGTAAAAAAGTTTTTGATAGTGGCCGGGATTGAATTTCAATCGAAGACATGGTCTGGACACACTTTTAAGACTATCCGAGTAGATATTCAAAAGTAGGATGATTGTTTTAAAGCTTAATTATGCAATACGATTTATTCGAAATTTAAAGACAACTCTTCCTTATATACTCGCAGTGTCTTCTATAATGTATGTTCGAAATCCAGTAATCCTTTACAATGGGTTCCTTCTTTGGTTCGGGAGCTGGTGCTGGCATATCTTTCAAGGCCAAATCCGATACCTTCGGCCATTTTTTAAAAACCATATCCCCAATTCTTAGAATTCCGGGAGAAAGCAAATATTGATCGGTGCTTACCTTTCCGTAACGGCCTTCAAAATCGCGTTTATAACTAACAACATGTGTATCATAAAACTCGAAGTCGACCATCTTGGTTATCCCATCTCTTTTATAAAATCGGATATACCTTTCACACATGGTATCCGGGCAAAGTGCAAGATTCAGCAAATCGGCAGTACCGTCGGCTTCATGGGTAATCTCAAAAACACCCCTATTGGTAAAGCGGCAGGTTTAAAATTTGCAGGGTTCATTTGTTGGTAGAACTGAATGTTCGTATCCCGCAGATTTAGTACTCTTCCGTTAATAAAAAGTTTTGCTAAAAAGCTCATATGAACTCGCTTTTGCTTTAAGCACTTAAATTACAACTTTCTTTCTTCAGCTATAAACCAACCAGACTACTATTCGTTCATATCTATGAAATAAGTTGCAGCTCTCGGTAGGGAGCTACAAAATCTAATCCTTTGTAGAGTCCTTTTTTGATTTAGAAGTGTCTTTTTTCTTCTTACCGCCTAAAAGTCCGCCCAGAATATTCTTTGCTTTCTCTTTCACAACGTCTTCCCCTTTCTGTGGAGTCCCAGCCTCCGTTTTCGTAGAATCTTTTTTCTTGTTGCCAAGCAGCCCTCCAAGTGCATTTTTCACCTCATCACCTACGGTAGCGTCTTTCTTGGCAGAATCGTTTTCGACCTTATTTCCACCGAGCACGCCTGTCAATAGATCTTTGGCCTTGTCTTTTCCTTGTCCGATCAGTTTTTGCTTTTGAATTTCTATCAGCTGCGCCGTTAGATTTTTTGCTCCCGAAGCAAAATCGGTCGTAACTGCCGGACTCGCATAACCTCCTCCTATATTCGCCGTTACCGGTATGGTAAGGTTTTCTAATGACTTATCATCGATTTTCGCAATCAGTTGATTGATTTCCTTCCCTAGATACTTCGAAGGCACCTCCATGGTCGCTTTGTAGTTGAGTTGTTGATCAAAGGTATGGCCACCATCGACGTTAATGGCAATATCTTGGTATTTGATGGTAAAGGGTTTTACGCTTACTATACCATCTTTAAATGACAATTTCGTCTTTAACTCATCGAGGTTTAGTTTCTTGATATCTATAAAATCCAACTTAGAATCCAACGCAGATAATAAGGGGGTTTTTTCAGTATCTACCTCTCTGGTAAAGATATTGGCCAACACATTTCCTGTGATCGATAATAGGTCTGGACTAAAATCATCTGTCAGATTACCGGCAAGTTCAATATCGGAATCTAATTTCCCTTGCAACATCTGAGCAATGGGTGCAAGCACCTTGAAAAGTTCTACAGATCTAAAAGTTTCCCCTACTTCTAGCTTATCCATCCCTAATTTCATAGCAAACGTAGGTGTTTCGTTCTTGGTAGATACCGTACCGTTAAAGGCAACCTTGCCATCGAACATTGAAGAGGTCATATTACTTAAAATGGCCGTTTCGTCTTTGATTTTCAGATTCCCCTTTACATTCTTTAGCGTTAAGTTATCGTATAAAACTGTATTGGCCGTGGCATTGATATTCGCGTCTAGAAAAGAAGGGATTTTAATTTTCTCTTCAGCGCTTCCCGACGTTTGAGTTACTTCCCCATCCGATTCAGTAGCTTCTTCTTCGACCATAAAATCGGCAATGGCGAAAGTATCCGAGTTTAAATCAAAATTTCCTGCCACTTTTTCATCGTTGAAAAGAAACCCTAACAAATTATTTATGGTACCCTTGGCGTTAAAATCGGTCGAACCAGTAGACCCGCTCAGTTCGTTCAGGGTTACGGTTTCGGGATTAAAGGTCAAAGAGGTCTTTTTCAATGCTATCGGATTGGCTATCTCGGCCGACCGGTATTCGAAATCCCTCAAATCCATTGTCCCCGTAGTCTGTGTATTCTCGTATTGCTCCTTTTCTATAGAAGCCATATCAAAGGCTGTGGTAATATCGGCATCTAAAAATCCTTTTAGATCTAAATCGGCCGGGATGGGATATGCTTGCCCAATATTGGCCAAATTCATTTTCCCATCTAGGTGTGCATTTACCTTGGTATTTCCCATAAGTTCTTTGATTTTGGCCATCATATTAAAACGGTCCTCATCGATCATGAACGAGAGCTTATCGATATCAACATAGGTATCTTCGGTAATACCTGTCTTATTCATAATCTTAGTATCGATATTTACATTGCGTACGGTCTTGGGCAGATCAGGATATTTGAACGAGGCATTGTCAGAATTGATGCTAATATTGAACTTAGGTATATGGGTTTCATCTACGATGCCATTAAAACGGCCTGCCAGTTCAAAATTCCCCGTGGTCTTCACATTTTCGATATTTTTGGAATAGGTCTCGGGAATAACCGCCAAAAAGTTCTTGAAATCAGAGGAGGGCGTTTTAAAACTAACATCGATCTCTTGGTTGTTTTCATTCAATTTAATAAAACCGTCAAAAACCAAGGGCAACTGATTTACGATGGCTTCATTCTTTAAAAATGAATATTTATTCTCTTTCAAATCGATACCGATCAAGGCATCGAGTTTTATTTTATTGTTATTCAGGTAATTGGTACTATCCATTGCGAAGGATACCAATGCTTCGGTATTGGTCTGTAATTCGGAGGTTTCCAACGAAAGATCTCCGGTACCGCTATGTTGCACCTCATTAAGTTCAAAACGCATTCCGCCTGCCTTATCCACATAGGAAATACGCGTATTCAATAATTCGTACGATTTTAGATCGAGCTGAAAACCGGCAGTGTCATCACTTTCATTGCTTGTCGCGCTGCCATCATCTTTACCTACATCATAGTTGGCATTCTCCTCTTCATCTACAAGGATGTTCAAAAGGGCCCCCTCTACCAAAAGGTTTTCAATGGCAATAACATCGGATTCATTCTTAAAAAGCTGCCCAATGCCCATTTTAAGTTCCAGATTTTTTGCCGCAAAAAGGGTATCGCCCTCAAATGGTGCCTTATTGATCAGGGTAACTCCTTCAAGACCTACCTCGGCATTCGGAAAACTTTTGATAAGACTTAAACGCGCCTCTTTGAAATCGAGGGTAGCGTTCAGATTGTTATTTACATTGTTCTTTAAGAGCTCTCCTATCTTTGCCTCTAGCACAAAGGGGGCCGCTATTAGCAACCCGATGATTAGCAAGAGTACAACACCAACTATTTTTAAGATTTTCTTCACCATATCGGTAACAAGTTTGTTATAGGTCTATAACTCTGCGGAAGACGGAATATTTCTTAAGCTTCCAACTTTATTTCTTCCCCGATTTCAAGACCAAATCGTTTTCTTATTAGATATACGAGGAAATAGAGCAAAGGGGTGTCGAGAAATGCTATAAAAACCTTAAAAATAAAGCCACTTACCAACAGGCCATAAAACAAATCCCATGGAAGTACTTTAAAAACACAGAGCAACCCTACAACCGTGAAAGTATCTACAAACTGTGATAGATAGGTAGAAAAATTATTGCGCAGCCAAAGGTGTCTCCCCTTAGTAATGCGTTTCCAAAAATGATAAAGAGCAATATCTATGTATTGCGCGAAGAGATAGGCGATCATAGATGCCAGAACAGCGATGGGCGACAGTGCAAAAACCTTGTTAAACGTTTCATCGTTTATGGGTGAAGAAGGAATTGCCGGGGCCCAATCGGCCAGCAAAATGATACCCATAGAAAAGAAGGAAGCAAAAATACCGGCAGTAACGATTTGGTTCGCTTTCTTTCTTCCAAAAATTTCAGAGATTAAATCAGTAATTAAAAATGTAATCGGATAGGGTAAAATACCTACAGACACCTCAAAAAGTGAAGCGCCCAGAATTTTAATATCACCAAAAGGATTCCAATAAAAGAATTTTTGGAAAATAAGGTTCGATACCACTAGCGAGGTAATGAACAGTGCCCCTAGATACAAATAAATCTGATAGGCCAGTTTCGTATCTCTTTGCGTCATCTATTATTTTATGTTCAAAACAAAGGGCATTCTGGCTTGAATTCCCTTCTGCTCCATCGCAGATTTCACCTGCTTTAGCAGTGTATAGGCTTCGGTGCCTATTTCTTCTTCTATAAAGCTTTGTCGGGTACCGAGGCTTGCCCCTCCGATATCTTCCATTAATTTTTCAAATCCGCTTTTGTATTTTGGGTATTTTCGGATTCCGTATTCTTCAATTTCGGCAAGTTCTGCAGCTGCTGCAATTGCATCATTTAAGCCCCCGAGTTCATCTATCAATCCAAGTTTTTTCGCATCAACACCGCTCCATACCCTTCCTTGGGCCAAGCTATCGGCCTCAGCCATCGATATTCCTCGCCCTTTGGAAACTCTATCTAAAAAGGTATCATATACTTCTTCAATACCTTCTTGTACCATATTTCTAAATTCAGGGGTCATCGGTTCAAACAACGAATAGTCAACGGAGTTTTCATTGGTCCCTACCTGTTCGGCGTTGATGCCGATATCTTTTGCCAATTCGGTAATATTCGGTATGGTTCCAAATACCCCGATAGATCCGGTAATCGTAGTTGGTTCTGCAAATATCTTATTGGCTCCTGCAGCGATATAATATCCTCCAGAAGCTGCCACATTCCCCATGGAAACGACTACCGGCTTTGATTCTTTGGCCAATTCAATTTCGCGCCAAATTATATCGGAAGTCAATGCACTGCCTCCCGGAGAATTTACGCGCAATACAATTGCCTTAACATCTTCATTATCTTTGGCCTTGCGAATGGCTTCGGTCATAATACCCTGCCCGATAGTTTCTTGGCTTCCCTCCCCATAAAGAATTTCCCCTTGGGCAAAAATAACCGCAATACGATCTTTACCTTTGGCCTTGTTCTTCGTGTTGGAACGTATTGCATAGTCTTCTAATAGAATGGTATTTAAATCATCATCTTCCTCTAAGGAAAGTGCCGATCGCAATTTTTCTTCATACTCATCATAATGAAGCAACTCATCGATAAGACCAGATGCTACCGCCAATTCAGGGGATCTACCACCCAAAGTGTCGGCTATCGTATTCAATGCTTGCTCATTTATGTTTCGTCCTTCGGATATTTCCACGACCATTGAACTCCAAAGCGAATTGATCAATTCTTGAATTTGGGTACGATTGGCATCGCTCATTTCGTTAGATATAAATGGCTCTACCGCGCTTTTATATTTTCCATGACGGATAACCTCCATCTTTATCCCTGTTTTTTCCTGAAAATCTTTATAAAAAAGCACCTCGGAAGCCAACCCCTTGAATTCCATTCCTCCAACCGGATTCAAATAAATAGCATCGGCCACACTCGCCAGGTAATAATCTTTTTGCATATAAAAATCACCATAAGCATATACGAATTTACCGTCTTCTTTAAAATCTTTCAAGGCTTTTCGAATGGCCTGCGTCTGCGCCATGCCAGCCATCATAAAGTTGTTATTGATACTAATACCTTTGATATCTTTATCATCCTTGGCTACCGCAATCGCCTTCAAGATCTCATCGAGCCCTTGCGACTTTTCAAAAATACCTGCAAACGGATCCACTTCATTTTTTCCCGCATAGTCACTTATAGGAAGTTGTAATTGCAACTCTAAAACAGAGTTCGCTTTTACGGTAACACCATTCTCTGCATTACCCACCAAACTGGCAAAAATGAGAAACATGATAAAAATAAGACCAATGGCAATAAGACACCCAAGAATGGCTGCCAATAAATTTCTTAAAAAATTCATTCGATACTTGCTAAAATTATGGTTCAAAGATAATGAACTCCGCTTAACCATTTCATCTAATATTAATTTTCATCCAAGACTACCTATGACCAAGCTGGTTCTGAAAATTAAGCGGCTATTTCTACACTAAAAAGAACCCAACGATTTTCCTTTATTAACAAGTAGCAAGAAAAAGTAAACAAGAGTGTAGGGAACTCCCCTCGACTTTTTGTTACTTTGCCTCGAATTATGGCCGACCCTAAAACTGTATACCTTTCCCTTGGGAGTAATCTTGGAAAAAAAGCAAACCAGCTACAGCTGGCTCTTTTTGCCATACAGAAAAATGTAGGCACTATTGAACGTATTTCTCCTGTCTATCAAAGTGCCGCTTGGGGTTTCGAAGCAGATGATTTTCTAAATATCTGTATTCGCCTGCAGACTGAATTGGTACCGCAAGCATTGCTCGCTTCGCTTTTGGAAATCGAAACTTCTTTAGGAAGGGTTCGCTTTCAAGAGGATGGGTACCAACCTCGTATCATCGATATCGACATACTCTATTACGGCCATGAGACTTTTGTAAGCGAAAATCTGATCATACCGCATCCCGAAATTCCGTTTCGAAAATTTGTATTGCGCCCCTTGGCAGATATAGGGCCACAGTTTTATCATCCCATACTGAACAAAGACAGCCGTAATCTGCTTCAAGAGTGCAGGGATAAGGGAAACTTGGAAAAGACAGCATTTCGGTTGTTCAAAGACCGGCAAGGCTTGTTTTCTCATCTAGGTTTTATCTCTATAGAAGGGAACATAGGTGCAGGAAAAACTACCATGGCCCATAAAATTGCCGAAGATTTTAATGCAAAATTGGTTTTGGAGCGCTTTGCAGACAACCCTTTCCTGCCAAAATTCTATGAAGATCAAAGTAGGTATGCATTTCCTTTGGAAATGTCTTTTCTAGCAGATCGCTACCAACAATTCACCGATGACACCTCGCAATACGATCTCTTTAAGAACTTTATGGTCAGCGATTACGATATTTATAAATCGCTCATTTTTGCCCAGGTCACCCTTCAGAAAGAGGAGTTCGGATTGTATAGAAAGTTGTTCAACTTAATGTATCGAGAAGTTAAAAAGCCGAAAATTTACGTTTACCTGTACCAAACCACTGAACGGCTTTTGGAAAATATACGAAATAGAGGACGGGATTATGAACAGAACATTTCGGCTGAGTATCTCAATAATATTAACCAAGGGTATTTTGACTTTATTCGCAGCTACCCCGGGCAAAATAGCTTGATTGTAGATGTGAGCGAGATGGACTTTGTTGCCAACCAACTCGACTATGAAACTGTGCTTAATCAGATTCAAAACTTCGCTACAGAAAAAGGGCTTTAACTTTTTTTTGGCAGAAATGCTTGCATAGAAGAAATGTATTTGCGTAATTGCTATCTCCTAAACGGAAACTAAACTAACTCAAACCATAGATAAAACCCTGACGGCTTCCGTTGGGGTTTTATTGTTTAAAACGAAATCAATTTTTCATCTTGGACCACAAATCCCAGATAACGACACCTGCACTTACTGAAATATTCAAGGAGTGTTTTGTTCCAAATTGCGGAATCTCTATCACCTGATCACAGGCATTTACTACTTTTTGAGAAACCCCTTTGACTTCGTTTCCAAATACCACCGCATATTTTAAGTCCCCATTCACCTGAACCTGATCGAGCATCAACGCATTTTCTGCCTGCTCAATTGCTATGGTGGTATACCCTTGGGTCTTCAATGATTTTATCAAGGCAAGCGCGTTTTCGGCATATTCCCAAGCAACACTCTCGGTAGCGCCCAAAGCCGTTTTTCGGATATCCTTATGTGGCGGGGTCGCTGTAATACCGCAGAGATAGATCTTTTCGATTAAAAAAGCATCTGCCGTGCGGAAGACCGAACCCACATTGTTCAAACTTCGAATATCATCAAGAACCACCACGATGGGTGTTTTTTCTGCCATTTTAAAGCCATCAACTGTTAGGCGGTTCAATTCGTCGTTCTGTAGCTTACGCATCTTTTTAGGTTATATGGTTAATGGAAAAACAAGTTAAAGTGCAAGTTTCGGGTTCAAACTCAAACGTCAAATACAATACTTACATGTCCTGTATACCGCTCACTGAAAACTTATCCCCATACTATCAACAATCGTAGAGCAAATGGGACAAAATTCTTACATTCGTTTTACTTTGATTTGCACAAAAATAGTTCAATAAAATCGGTTTGGGAAAGACAGGGAAAACAAAGAAGGTAACTCCTTTAATGCAGCAATACAATACCATCAAGACCAAGTATCCTGATGCTTTGTTGTTGTTTCGTGTGGGGGATTTCTATGAGACTTTTGGTGAAGATGCGGTAAAAGCATCTAAAATCCTGGGGATTATCCTCACACATCGAAACAATGGCGGAGACCGCACCGAACTGGCCGGTTTTCCGCACCATTCACTGAACACCTATTTACCAAAACTGGTAAAAGCGGGCCAACGTGTTGCTATTTGTGATCAGCTCGAGGATCCTAAAATGACGAAAACTATTGTAAAACGTGGTGTTACCGAACTGGTAACCCCAGGTGTTGCAATGAATGATGATATTCTTACCGCCAAGGCAAATAACTTTTTATGTGCCGTACATTTTGGCAGAAAACTCGTAGGGGTATCGTTCGTTGATATCTCTACTGGTGAATTTCTAACTGCCGAGGGAAGTGAGGAGCAAATTGATAAACTCCTACAGAATTTTTCCCCGAACGAGGTATTGGTCTCCAAGAATCACAAAAAAGAATTCCAGGAGGTTTTTGGGCAGCAGTTCCACACCTTTTTCATGGAGGATTGGGTTTTTCAGGAAGACTATGCCCTAGAGACGCTCACTACTCATTTCAAAACTAGTACCCTCAAAGGTTTTGGAATCGACCATTTGACACATGGCATTGTTGCTTCGGGCGTTGTTCTGCATTACCTATCGGAAACACAACACCGACAGCTACAACACATCAATATAATACAACGCATTGCCGAGGAGGAATATATTTGGATGGATCGCTTTACCATTCGCAATCTGGAGCTCTACCATTCCACCAATCTCAATGCGGTTACGCTCATAGAAGTAATCGATAAGACCATTTCGCCCATGGGCGGGCGCTTGCTAAAACGCTGGCTGGCCCTTCCTTTAAAAAATATTGAAAAAATACGCCGTAGACATCAAGTCGTTACCCATTTAATGGACACAGAAGAAAGCCTGAGGAAATTACAGCATTGGATCGGGCAAATGGGCGATTTAGAGCGGTTGATTTCTAAAGTAGCTACAGGAAAAATCAACCCTAAGGAAGTAGTGCAGCTTAAAAACTCCTTAGAAGCCATTGCCCCTATTAAACAGCTGACCTCCCAAAGTAAGAACGAGGCACTTTTATTGATTTCGGATCAATTTCATCTGTGCGAACTGTTACGATCTAAAATCAAGGAAATGCTAAGCGAAGAAGCACCTGTTCAGATTTCTAAAGGGAAAACAATCGCCGATGGGTATTCCACAGAACTCGATGAACTTCGGGGACTTGCCTTTTCAGGGAAAGATTATTTAGACAAAATGTTAGCGCGAGAAACGGAACGCACTGGCATCAGTTCCCTCAAAATAGCCTCGAACAATGTTTTTGGCTATTATATCGAAGTCCGCAATACCCATAAAGACAAAGTTCCCGAAGAATGGATCCGCAAGCAGACCTTAGTCAATGCCGAACGTTACATTACTGAAGAACTCAAAGAGTATGAGGGCAAGATTTTGGGTGCTGAAGAGCGAATCTTAAGCCTAGAGCAGCAATTGTTCTCTCAATTGGTAGTCTGGATGCAAGAATACATCGCACCCGTGCAGAACAACGCCCAACAAATAGCGCAGTTAGATTGCCTTTGCGGTTTTGCGCAATTGGCCAAGGAGCATCGGTACGTTGCCCCGGTCATGGATGATTCTACCGAAATCGAAATTAAAAATGGGCGCCACCCCGTTATCGAACGGCAATTGCCCTTGGGTGAAAGCTATATTGCCAACGATGTACTGCTCAATCGAGAGGAACAGCAGATTATCATGATTACAGGCCCCAACATGAGTGGTAAATCAGCCATTCTTAGACAAACTGCCTTGATCGTACTTCTGGCTCAGATGGGAAGTTTTATTCCGGCCGATTCGGCTAAAATTGGTTATGTAGACAAGATTTTTACGCGTGTGGGGGCCAGTGATAATATTTCTATGGGCGAGTCGACCTTTATGGTAGAAATGAACGAAACGGCCTCCATCCTGAACAACCTTAGCGAACGTAGTTTGGTGCTTTTAGATGAGATCGGTCGTGGCACCAGTACCTATGACGGCATCTCTATCGCTTGGGCCATCTCAGAATATTTGCACGAACACCCCGCTAGGGCCAAAACGCTCTTCGCGACCCATTACCACGAACTCAATGAAATGGGAGCCACTTTTGAACGTATCAAAAACTTTAATGTCTCGGTAAAGGAACTGAAAGATAAGGTGTTGTTTTTACGCAAACTTACACCAGGTGGTAGCGAACACAGTTTTGGAATTCATGTGGCAAAAATGGCCGGGATGCCGCAACAGGTAATTCATAAGGCTAATAAAATTTTAAAGAAGTTAGAAAAATCACATTCTAGCGAAGAACTCACGGATAAATTACAGGAAGCACAAAATGAAATGCAATTGAGCTTCTTTAATTTAGATGACCCGTTGTTGGTACAAATCAAGGAAGAAATCACCCATCTCGACATCGACACCCTTACTCCTGTAGAGGCACTTATGAAACTGAATGAAATTAAACGTTTGCTGACAAAAAATAAAAAAGCGACTTCTTAATTACCACTTCTTTTTAGGGCCCTAAAAGCTTTTATCGTTTTTGTCAAAAAAATTTCTTTGCCTTTCACAGAATTGTATTAAATTTGCATCCGCATTACGTAGTTAATGCATGTTCTTTTAAATTAACAATACCAAACGCGAAAGTAGCTCAGGGGTAGAGCATCACCTTGCCAAGGTGGGGGTCGAGGGTTCGAATCCCTTTTTTCGCTCCAAAAAACGCTGCATGTCGGCGTTTTTTTCGTCCATACCGTTTCTAACGGTCAGGGGTCGGCCCTATGGCCGACAAGACATGCCGAACGGCAGTCGCGCTCGAGTGGTGGAATTGGTAGACACGTTGGACTTAAAATCCAATGGCCTTTGGGCCGTGCGGGTTCAAGTCCCGCCTCGAGTACAAGGGAGATAGCCGAGGTTTTGCCTCGGCTTTTTCATGTCAAAAAATCACTCCGGTACAACATTTCGTTTTTCTCAAAATTTAGCATTTTTATTGACCTTTATTGGTATTATTTAGATTTTTGGTCATGTAATCCTGCCAGGTGACCAAGACATATTTTTCTTTGCCTCTTTCGTTCTTTTTCAAAAACCCGTACTCGTAAGCGAATAAATAAGCTTCACCTTTTTGGTTTTTCCAATAATGAGTAAAGAAATTCGGGTCAAAACCTAATTCTAGAAGAACGCTAGTTCTTATTGTTACTTTGCCCCCCTTATTATATTCCTTAAGAATCTTCCTATTCAATTTCAGTTGGTTATCTACCTTGTTGTAAAACCGTTCTGGACGCTCCTTCTCTATTTTATACTGATATGCGCTTTTACAATGTGTGTCACAAAATTTCTTATCGGTTCTACCTGTAAGCGCCTTACCACAATGGAAACATTCTTTATGAATTCTCATATTAATAAATTAAATGATATTTATACGTATTCTATTCGATTAAGATACGATTAAATCAAATTTGTCCATTAACTTGATGTCAAATTCTATTCGCAATGAACACTACTATTACTTTGTCAAAAATGAACCACGAGGGTCAGGAATTGCTCCTTATTGGATTCCCCTATGATCTTATCACCAAAGAATACGTGAAAGGTTTTAAAGGCGTGCAATGGAATACCTCATTAAAGATTTTTTATCTACCATTTTCAAAACATATAACTAATCGTTTATTTCAGTATCTACGTGAGCAAAAATATTTTGTAGATTATAGCGCTTTAAAAGCAAGTTCATCACAAATCAATTCTACCGATATATCAAAAAAGAAAACCATAGTAATCAAAGAAAAACCAAGACAGGAGGTATTAGAGGAAATCAACACCTTTAAAAAGTGGATGTTTCAAAAACGTTACAGTTCAAGTACGATTAAAACCTACGAGAGTGCGTTGTTAAAGTTTTTTGGTTTTCATAGCATCAAATTGCTCAAAGATATATCGATCAAAGACCTTGAAGATTACAACAACCGCTATATTCTTGCAAATGATTTTTCACATACCTATCAAAACCAAACCATAAACGCATTAAAACTTATTTATACTTATAACGGAATTGACCCTGTACTATCGAGTAAACTAGAACGCCCTAAAAAACGATCTAAATTACCGGAAGTACTAAGTATCAACGAAATTAAAGACCTACTGACCTCGCTATCAAATCTAAAACACAAAACACTTTTGAGTATTTTGTACGCCTGTGGTCTACGAATTGGTGAAACCTTGAACATTAAAGTAACTGATCTTGATTTAGAAAGGGGATTCACTCATATAAAATCAGGTAAAGGGAGAAAGGACCGGTATGTGCCTATTCCTAAACGTATGTGTTCGTTACTTGTTAGTTATATTGAAGCTTACAAGCCAAAAGACTTTCTTTTTGTTGGAAAGAATGGTTCTAAATACTCATCTGTTAGTGCACGGCAGATATTAAAACGTGCTGTAAAAAATGTTGGGCTCAAAAAGCCTGTTACTTTACACACCCTAAGACATAGTCATGCTACGCATTTGTTAGAAAACGGTACCGACATCCGCTATATTCAGGAGCTTTTGGGTCATAACAGTCCAAAAACCACCATGATATATACACATGTGAGTAGTGCAAGTTTAGACAAAATTAAAAATCCATTCGATGACTTTTAAGTATGAAGTAAAAATTCATAGTTTTCACCGTTTATATTCCGATATAGTGGTATAAAGATGTATTTTACAACTGTATAAACAAGTTAGCTTGCATAAAAACCAAACCACAAACATTATTGAAAAAATCAATCTTTTCGTTCGTCAACAACCGACTTTAAAACCAAAATAGCGTTCAGTACTTCTGGAAACCCGACATAAGGTAGCGTTTGCAAAATGGCATCTTTGATTTCATCAGGTTTCAGACCAATATTCAAACCAGCGTTGATATGGAATTTAAGCTGTGGCAAAGCATCGCCTTTTGTGGACAAAGAAGATATGATTATCAACTGTTTTTCCCTTTGTGACAAATGGCTGTTTTCATAAATATCGCCATAAGCGAAAGTCACGATATAATCGGAAAGTTCTGGTGCAATTTCTGAAAGATTATCGACAATATTCTGGAATGCTTCTTTATCCAGTTCGTTTAAATTTTCAATTCCGATAGAATATCTGGTTGAACTTTTTTGGGTTGAATCAATCTTTATTTGAGCATTTACGAAAGGTGCAAAAGTTAAGAATAGAAACCCAAAAAACAGATATTTACATAGTTGTACCACCATCTACAATAATTTTTTCGTTTCGTAAAACCTGTGATTTATCAGACAACAAAAACTCAACGATTGGAGCAATATCAGTTGGCTGAACAATTCTGCCAATCGGAGAAGTTGCGGAAAAATGTTCTAACAAATTGTCAATAGCTTCATCGCTCATTCCTGACTTTTTCTGGATTGGACTTTGTGTAACACCAGGACTAACAACATTTACTCTAATTCCTTTATCGGCAAGTTCAATATTTAAAACTTTGGCAATACTTTCCAAGGCCGCCTTGCTTGCGGTATAGACACTTGTATCGGCAAATGCTTTAAAAACAACAATGGAAGTGTTCAAGACAATACTTGACGGATTTTTCAAGATTGGAATAAATTTTTGAACCGTAAAAAAGGCACCTTTAAAATTTGTATTCATTGTTTCATCGAACAAATCTTCAGTAGTTCCTTCAAAGCTCATCGCTTTAAAAATACCTGCGTTAACGAATAATCCATCAATCTTTCCAAATTCATTTTTAATTTTTGAGACTAGTTTGTCAATATCGCTCAATGAAGAAGTATCTGATAAAATCCCAAAAGCATTTTTTCCCAATTTGGAAACGGCATTGTCTAAATTTTTCTTTGTCCTGCCTGTTATGATTATGTTATATCCTGCCTTTAACAAATATTCCGCACAAGTAAAACCGATTCCTGTTGTTCCGCCTGTAATTACAATTTTTTTGTTACCCATATTCAATAATTTATTTGCAAATTTGCCAATTAACTATAACCTTGACAAGTACTTACCTTTTGGTAAGTAACTAACCAAAAACTCGGAAAAGAGTGATTAGTATGGAAACGGAAGAAAAAATAATTAGAAAAAAATATCAACAAGCCAAAGAATGTCCTATTACCGTTTTTATGGAACAAATAGGCGGAAAGTGGAAACCAGTAATCATTTGGCTTTTGTTGTTAAATGAGGTAATGAGATTTAACGAACTTGACAAAGCAATTGACGGAATTAGTCAAAAAATGCTTTCACAACAATTAAAAGATTTGGAAAAACTTAAGATTGTGAAAAGAAAATCTTATCCAGTGATTCCGCCAAAAGTAGAATATAGACTGACCGAAAAGGGAAAGTCCTTAAAAGAGAATTTGACCTTGATAATGGAATGGAGCAACAAAAATTTGAAATAAATTACGCAAGCTAACAATGTATATAAAAAATAGCGCAAGTCTTAGCTAACATTAAGGTTTGGGCATTTTTGGAAAGTCGCCAAATTTTTAAATTTGACTATTTCCAATAAAAAAAATAAATAGTAAAATTTAAAAATTCGGCTTGTGTTTAATCCGAAAAGCAACCGCTTATTTTTAGCGCTACTTTTCATATACGAAGCCGTTGGGCGTAATGCAAAAAACACAGAAAAATGAAGATTAAAAAATTTAGTGCTACAAATGTCTATAATTACATTCCTATTAATCTGAAATTTAATGATGATCTATCAATAATAACAGGAATGAATGGTACGGGAAAAACAACAGCTATTAAACTAATGCACGCTGTTCTTTGTCCAAATTTCAAAGATATTTTAAGTATACCTTTTGATTCAATAGAATTAATCTTCTTTATTAAAAATGAACAGAATATTTTAACGATTATTAAAAACGAAAATTCTTGTTCTATCAATATTAATACTATAAAAAAAACACTTGAAATTAATGACTTAAATAATCAAGATATTGAGTTATTAAATTATAAGCATAAATCAGAACGAACAGATATTAACGAGGTGATTTTTTCAAGATATCACGACCATCCTGTTATACAATATATAAAATCATTGCCTTCACCTACGTTCTTAGGATTAGATAGAAAAAATGAATCTAATTTAAATGACGAAGAAAAATACCTATTTGAAAGAAGGCGATTATTATCGAGATCAAACAGTAATGAAATTTTCAGTAAATATAAAAGGCAGTACAAAGGATCTTTGTCTTCAAGTCTTATTGAAACTGAACTCCTTGTTCAGCAAACCTACGGTAGATTAAAAAGAATTGAAGATAGACTTACAGCTACTCTGAAAGACGAGATTTTACTTTCCTCTTTTGAATACATTACTTTCGATGAAAATTTCAGAATCAATATTAGTAATGGCTTCCAAGAAAAAAGAAAATTGTTGTCGAGAAGAAAAGAGATTAAAGACTCTTTAATTAAAATAGGTTATGGTGAAAACCCTAATTTCATATCAAAACTAGACGATTTCTTTACTAAACTCGAGAAACTATTAGACAATCTAGAAAAAAAAGGAAAAGATGGAATTGACATCGAATGGTTAATAAATCAAGCCCAAATTGATAAACTTTCTAGAATAGTTGAAGTAATAGATAATTACAATTCCAAAGTTAGCATTGGTTATAAACCTTTAGATGAATTTTTGAAAATTGTAAATTCTTTTTTTATTGATTCTAATAAAGAGATTAGGGTAAATAAAGTAGGTCAATTAAGCGTTCATAACCCAAACGGAGAATCTGTAACTATTGACGCGCTTTCATCAGGTGAAATGCAACTAATAATCCTATTTGCGAATGTGACTTTAAGTCGTTTTAAAGGTGAAAAAGAACAAACCTTACTAATAATTGATGAACCTGAACTATCGTTACATATTAGATGGCAAGAACGATTTATAGATTCTTTAAAAAAAATCAGTACTTCCACTCAATTTATTCTTGCGACACACTCTCCTGACATAATTGGTGACTATAAGTCTAAATGTATAAAAGTAAATTCAAAATAGAATGATTGAGAGAAATTTAAAATCCAAATCAGCTCGTTCTATATTATTTGAAGAATTTAACGATATTGATATTTATGTTGAGGATAGTGCCGTTGGCTATAAGAAAATCTATAAAGAATTACTTAATAAAGCTTTTGAAAACAAATTAAAAATTGAGCATATAATCCCAATCGGAGATAGAGAACAAGTCATAAACGAGTGTAAAAATAATCAGGATAAAAAAAACAGGAAAAGGGTTTATATCGTAGATGGTGATTTATATTTACTTTCAATAAATCAGCCGAACCCTATCAATGGTCTTTACGTTTTGCCAAGATATTGCATTGAAAACTACCTTGTCTCTAAAAATTCTTTAATTAAAGTCCTCTATGAAGATGAACCTGAATTAGAAAAAAATGAAATTGAAAATAGAGTAGACTTCCAAGAATGGTTAGGTATGAATGAAAAACCATTACTTTCTTTATTTATTTTATACTCTCTTTGCAAGAAATATTGCCCAGAAATACAAACTGTAGCATATAAGGTAAATAAACTTTGTTCTGATGCTACGGGAACTGTATGCCCTATAAAAACCGAAAAACGAATAGTTGAGTTAAAAGGTCATTTGGAAAATAAAATTGGCAAAATAAAAAGTGACAAAGAAATAAGAATTATCGAAAAAAAGCTAGAAAAAGAGGAAGACAAATTCATAAAATACATTTCAGGAAAAGATTACTTATTACCTCTTTTATTCGCAAGAATAAAAAATAAGGTTAGATCTACATCAGATCCATTAAATTTAAAACTAAGACTAGCTATACATTCTGAATTTAATGATTTGAAAACCTTACCTGATTTTGTAATAGAATAGCACATACGCCCAACAATGGCTATAATTAATACAGGTTTTAGTGCTTAACTCAAAGTTTAGAGCTTTTAAACTAAGTCCGCCAAATCTTTTTGATTTGGCTTTGAAATGAAAAGATAAAACAAAATAAAAAGTTTTGGCTAAATACTTAAACGGAAATTAATCGCTTCTTTATTCCCGTACTAATCATAGCCGAAGCCGTTGTGGTTAATTAAGGAAATGGATATAAAAAAAGCATCTAAATATTCGATTTATAATATGTTCGAATTAGAGAAATCTGATAAGGCTGGATGTTATTACTGTAAATCGATTTTTGACATATCTGAAATCTCGGAAACAACTGATAATGGAAAGACAGCTATGTGTCCTAAATGCGGAATTGATAGTGTTCTACCAGATTCCTCTCCTTTTAAACTCGATAAAAACACATTAACTGAATTAAATAAATATTGGTTCTAAAATGGATAATTTGACAGCTCCTTTTGTGTGCTTTTCTTGTCGTAAACAATTTGAAAGAAACTGGGACGGAAAAGAAAATTATAAAGATTGTCCTGAATGTGGAGATAGAACAATTCGCTATGATCATAAATTTAGGGTTCCTAAAAAATCTGACGATTCAGAGTGGAAAAAAATAGAGTTTCTTAGAGATCACGGTTTTTACTTTCAAAGAGTCTATGATATAATTGAGCAAGGTGTATACCGATATGCTTTTTATCCAAAAGATTTAAAAGAAGCTAAGGAATTTGTAATCAAATACAAACAATTCTCAATTGACTTATAAAATGACTCATCGGAAAACAAATTTATACAAAATATTATGCTGTTTGTCGCAAATTA
>CALLVX010000036.1 GCA_938010765.1 uncultured Flavobacteriaceae bacterium
GGGGGAGCTACAAGAACTGGAAGTCTACGTATGCGTATTGGGAAGTAGCCAATATACCTATGTCGAGGCCTGTACAAGCCAAAAACTGGAAGACTTCATGCGCTGTACCGAGAACGCCCTTTGGTTCTACGGCGGGGTTCCCCGAGCAATGGTTACGGACAACCTAAAATCGGCAGTTACCAAGAGCAGTCGTTACGAGCCCAAGGTCAACGAGATGTTTGCCGATTTCGCCGAACACTACGAAACGGCCGTACTTCCCACAAGGGCTTACAGGCCAAGGGACAAGGCCATCGTAGAGAATGCCGTCCGGATCATCTACACCAGGGTCTTTACGCCGTTGCGCAACCAGGCCTTCCATTCCGTAACCGAAATCAACAAGGCCATATCGGAACTACTGAAAACACACAATGACAGGTCGTTCAGGGGAAGGGAGTACTCCCGGTACTCGTTGTTCAAGGAAGTGGAACGGCAAGAACTCAAGCCCCTTCCATTGAAGCGGTACGAGATAAGATTCTACGCAAAGGGCACCGTACACAAGAACAGCCACATCTACCTTGGCAAGGACAAGCATTATTACAGCGTACCCTATCGGCACATCGGCAAGCAGATCAAGATCGTCTACACCCATAGCTTCGTCGAGATATACCACAGGCACGAACGCTTTGCCGCCCATACAAGGAAAAGGCAGAAGTACGGGTATACCACCATGGCGGAGCATATGCCATCGCACCATCGGTTCGTCAGCGAATGGAGCAGCGAGAAGTTCATCGCTTGGGCAGGGCATATCGGCGACCATTGCAAGGGATACATCATCGGGATACTCGACAAGAAACAACATCCCGAACAGTCCTATAAGTCCTGTCTGGGCATACTCCACTTGGCCAAGAAAGTAGGAAACCGGCGCTTGGACAATGCCTGCAGGCGCGCATCCGACTATGGGGCATACAATTACAAAATGGTAGAGCGTATCCTGAAAAAGGGGTGGGACGTCCTTGAAGACGACCCACTGGACAACACCGAGGTGCCCGACCATGAAAACATCAGGGGAGGGAACTATTACAAATAATAATCGCTTAACAATAATTAAAAACAAGTATCATGAACGAACAGACATTGGAACAAATGAAACAGTTAAGGCTCCACGGAATGATTAGGGCCTTCAACACCAGCCTCTCGTCCCAGAGCATCGATTACACCAACGATGAACTACTGGCCTACCTTATGCAGTCCGAATGGGACGATAGGCAGAACCGCAAGATAGAACGCCTGACCAAGGCGGCCAGGTTCAGGTACAGTGCCGTAATGGAAGCGATCAACTACACTCCCGAAAGGAACATCGACAAGAACCAGGTGCAACGTTTTGCGTCCTGCGAGTTCATCGGCAGAAAAGAGAACATCCTCATTACGGGGAGCACGGGCGTGGGCAAAAGCTATATGGCCTCCGCCATAGGCCATCAGGCCTGCTCGATGGGCAGCAAGGTCATGTACTTCAATACCGCAAAGCTCTTTACCACGCTCAAGACATCAAAGGCCGACGGTTCATATCTAAAACTGATAGGCAAGCTCGAAAAACAGGACCTGCTGATACTGGACGACTTTGGCCTGAAACCCTTGGACAATATCAACAGGCACTCCTTTATGGAAATAATAGAGGACAGGCACGGAAAACGATCGACATAAAAGGGGAATCAATGAGAAAAAACTAAGGAATAATCATTAATTTTAACACACGAATGAATCGATTTTAAGTACTTCGTTTACACTGCTCACTTTCATCCGCTGTGGGTGGTATACTTTGGCCGCCCTATCCAATAAAATGCGCTCTTCCACTTTCTTCCAATAACTCGGATTCCATCATTTTTATACCACAATCGGTTGCCATATTATAATAGGCCATTTTAACTCACCCATATCATTTACTTTTTCCAAACTGTGCATCACTTACTCCATCCAATTTTATCAACCAATGTTCAAATCCCTTAGGAGCATTGGCTTGGCCCGACCGAACTTGTCCTGTTTTTTGTTGTAAGCTATAATCGCCTTTGGTAGTGCGCTCCCTGCAGAAGTTCCTATTTTTAGAATTTCCATCATTGCTTGTTCTTCACCCTTATTTAAATTCGTTTCAAATTTCCCCCTCTTATCTAGCATTCGGCGGGCAATATCGACCAGACTATTGATTTCAACCTAAAAGGAGTTTTTAGTTGGTTTTAGTTGTGTAGGTTCGAATTCTAAAGCTCCCATTCCTCTGGTGCCAATAAAACATAGTTGTTCTATGGGGTTCTGAGCAATCTTAGAATAACTATATATTACTCTCACATCTAGTTGATTGAAAAGAAATTCAATTTTTAATTTGACTATAGATATTCATGTAATCTTCAAGATGCCATGATTGTGCAATCAAACCATTTTCGATTCGATGTAAGTCAAATGCATCAAAATTAACTTTTCTACCAGTAGCAGGGATTCCATAAGCTTCACCTGAATGCACCATACTATACTCACAACGTGCAAAAACATAATCCCCATCAGTCAAAACATGGGTGATTTTACCTGTAATTTCAGAAAATGAAGAACCAAAACCTTCCATGAAAGCTTTCATAAAATTCTCAAGACCAGGTTTAACATCAGGATTCTGTGGAGGAAATTGTTCATAGTTAGGAGAGACGCTAGACGCTAGATTACTTGTGTCTCCTTTCATGAACATATCATACAAACCAGATACTGCTTTAAGTTGTTGTTGTTTTTTATTCAAATCCATTATTTCTTATTTTAAATAAAAGTTTCATTAAAGTTACAATTTATTTCTAAACAATCGTTTATTTTCAAAATTTCATTAGATTTGAGCTTTAGTTAAAGATGCCGAGAAAAAAGGAATATAAAGAAGATGTCGTTATCGAAAAAGCATTGGTACTATTTTGGCAGAATGGTTACCATAATACATCAATGCAAATGCTAGAAAAGCAAATGGGAATAAACAAATTTTCTATTTATTCAAGTTTTGTTAGTAAACATGGAGTTTTTATAGAATGTCTAAAAATTTACAAAAAGAAAACTAAGGATATTTATCTAAATTTTATTAATTCAAACAATGGTATTGAGGATATTAAAAAACTTTTTTATGATTCCCTGAATATTTGGTATTTGGATGGAGAACAAAGAGGTTGCTTAATTACCAATACGTATAATGAATTTGCTGATAGCAATGATGAATTAATAAATGAACAACTTCATGAACGCGTAAACACAAAACATATATTTATTGAAAAATTAAAAAAGGATAAATCAAAAAGTAAAAAAATAATCCTTAAAGAAGCTAACTTTTTGTTGCTAGCTTTACATGGATTAGGAACAGTCTCAAAAGTTAGTAATAAAAAGTCTGTTGAAGATTTTATCGAAATCACATTTGATAAGTTTTGATTTTTTTTGGTCCATAACCAACCGATCGTTTTGATATTTATTTAAAAAAAATAATTCTCTTAGAAAACAAAATAAAAAACATGGCCAAGAATAAAACCACACTTAAATCTGAACTTAATATGATAAAAGAAAACTTTGAATCAAAGGTAAGTGAAGGTGTTATTAATACAATAAACGAAAGTAATACGTCTGTTAAAAACAGTGGAATTCTTGAAAAAGCTAAAAAAAAAGGTGATATAGCCCCCAATTTTGTGCTTTATAATGCATTGGGAAACCCTATAGAACTAAAAGATTATTTACATAAAGGAAAAGTTGTTTTGACCTGGTATCGAGGTGGTTGGTGTCCATACTGTAATTTAACCTTACGCAAATTGCAAGACGAATTGCAAAATTTTAAAGCAAATGGAGCAAATTTAATTGCATTAACTCCGGAATTACCAGACAAGTCAATGACTACGGCTGAAAAAAATGATCTGGAATTTGAAGTGCTTAGTGATATAGGTAATATAATAGCTAAGACCTATGGGATTGTTTTCAAAATGTCTGATGAAATGGCTCAACTTCATTCCTTTGGTTTAGAAAACTATAATGGAGACAATTCGCATGAGCTTCCTATAGCTGCTACTTATGTCATCAATGAAAATAGAGAAATAATATATGCATTTTTAGATGCAGATTATAGAAATAGAACCGAGCCTTCTGAAATTACCAAAATCTTAAAAGCTAAACAATATAACTCAATAAAAATTCACAAATGAAAGACTCAAAATTGTTATCGTCATTCGATTCTAAAAATTTAAATTTAAAAAATCATGTCGTAATGGCTCCAATGACCCGAGCTCGAGCTGTTGTTAGAAACACTCCTAATGATTTAATGACAAAGTATTACTCAATGCGTGCAAGCGCTGGTTTAATTATTACAGAAGGAACCGCTCCATCTAAAAATGGGGTAGGATCGGCAAACATGCCAGCCATATACACCAATGAACAAATTAATGGCTGGAGAGACGTTGTAAATACTGTTCACGAAAATGGAGGAAAAATTTTCTTGCAAATTATGCATTCGGGGAGGTCTGCACATGAACTAAACTTACCTGAAGGAGCCGAAATTCTTGGCCCATCTGCCATTCCAGCTAAGGGAGAAATATTTACTCTTGAAGGCCTTAAACCAATGAGTACCCCACGTGAAATGACCAAAACAGATATTGAGCAAGCACAAGAGGAACATGTACAAGCTGCAAAAAATGCTATTGACGCTGGGTTTGATGGCGTAGAAATACATGCCGCCAATGGATATTTAGGCCAACAATTTCTCAATAAAGGATCTAACCAAAGAACAGATGAATATGGTGGCTCTGAAGAAAACAGATGTAGATTTATTATCGAAATACTTCAAAAGGTAGCACAAGCTATTGGTAGTGAAAAAACAGGACTTCGTATTTCTCCATATAATGAGTTTAATGATATGGCTTTCTATGACGAAATCCCCAAAACATATGAGTATTTAATTATGCAATTAAACACATTAAATTTAGCTTATTTACATATGGCAGGTACAGGCCGAAATATTCCTGACGGTTTTTTTGATTCGTTAGCTGAAAAATTTAATAGTAATGTAATTTTTAATGGAGGTTACGGTTTTGATTTACCGCTAGCAGAAAAAATAGTATCCTCTTCAGATAGATATATCATTTCTATGGGATACCCATTTATAGCAAACCCAGATCTGATTGAGCGTATTAGACTAGGTGTAGAATATAATGAAGCTGACCAAAATACATTGTATACTCCAGGCGAAGATGGTTATTTAACGTATCCAACCTTAGTCAAATCTTAACTTAAATACTTCTAGACTAAATAAACGGTATACAATAACGTGTCCTATAAGCAATAGCGGTTTGATTGATAACTCGAACCGCTTTTTCGTTTCAATGCAGTATATTGCTTTCTGAAAAGTAGTTGCTCAAAATTTGCTACTGCTTATACACTAAACCGTTGTAAAACATTTGTCCAAATCAAGAAAATATGGAAATAGACCACATATTTATATTTTCTAACAAGAACGGGAAAGAATTTGATGACTTGGTAAATTTTGGATTTACCGAAGGTAGCAGTAGAATTCATCCTGGACAAGGAACGATAAACCGGAAAGTTTACTTTGACAATTTTTTTCTCGAAATCTTATGGGTAATTGACGAAAAAGAAATTCAAAGCGAAACGACTGCAGAAACTAAACTCTGGGAACGTTCTCAATTTAAAAAAAATAAATATTCGCCTTATGGTTTGTGTTTGGTAAATTCAAATACGACCGACAAACTCTTTGAAAAAAGTAAAATCTACCAACCGAACTATTTCCCAAAAGGTATGTCTATTGATATTATAACCAACGAACAAAATCCAGAATTACCTTGGACTTTCCGACTTCCATATCGAGGTAAAAAAAAGGAACATAACGAACCGATTGAACACCGAAATAGAATAACAAGCCTAACAGGAGCGATATTTGAAATAGATAATGGAAACTCAGAATTTGAAAGTTATTTCGAAAACGTTGATAATATTGAGTTTAATAAAGGTAACCGAACGATTTTAATACTTGAGTTTGACAATAATATTCAAGGGAAAACAAAAAAGTTTTCGGGACTAAATTTAGAGTTAAAATACTAAGAAAACGTTTTACGACAAAACCTATAAACAATACGGGGGGGGGCTTCAGGCCTAATCATAGGGTTTGTGTTTTTTTTATGAAGTCCGCAAAATCTTTGGCCCCGACGCTTCGGGGTTGCTTTAAACAAGGAAAAGAAAAAACAAAACAAAAAGATTTCGCTATGTGTCTGGCGGAAAGCAAACGCTAGTTTGCTCCCGTACTTTTCATATAAAAGACCGTTGCAAACCATTTGAGAAAAGCAATTTACATAGCATTAATATTAGGAATTATGGCCTCTTGTAAAGAGAAAACCAAACCAGAGCAAGCGGAAAATAAACCGACTGACATTCCTGTTTGGAAAGTTGACTTGGACACGGTTTTGGAAAGGAATAATCCGAAAAATCTTGACCTTTTCCAAACATCAGTTATTTATTTGGCTAATTCGGTTCGATTTGTGCCACGTGTTTCGGAGTGATTGTGCCAGTGGTTTCGGTTCAAACCGTGCCAATAACCTCGGTTCAATCTGTGCCAGTTGATTTTGGGACACGGATAAAACGGTTCGATCTGTGCCACTTTGAGAGATCAAGCAATACCTTATCGCGCTAACATAAAAGCACGATATGGCCAACACACTTGATCCAATGGACCTGAAACAGATCATCACCTTGCATTTGGACGGTTACAGCAACCGTAAAATAGGGATTGCCCTTAGTATCTCCCGCAACACGGTAAATACCTACATGCGCCTTTTCAAGGGGAGCGACTATACCTTTAAAGAGCT